>JALYTT010000024.1 GCA_030854145.1 Chloroflexota bacterium
GCGACAACATCGAGATGACCGTCGAGCTGATCCAGCCGGTGGCCATGGAAGAGGGAGTGCGCTTTGCCATCCGCGAAGGCGGACGCACCGTGGGGGCAGGCGTCTGCACCCAGATCATCTCATAACATTGTCGGGCGTAATGAATTACGCCCGAACCATTTGCGCCCCTGCATGCATTATAATTGTAGAGGAGGGGCGTAAGGTATCGTAGCATTTTGATGATAGGCAAACCATGTATTGCGCTCCCGCATCATAAAAATGGGGACCCTTAGTACAACAGGCAAACGCGAAACGTGAACGGAGAAAAACATGGCTAGCAAAGCAAAAGAGAACCGTATTGTGGCCACCCTGGCCTGCACAGTGTGCAAGCAGCGTAACTACAGTACCTCGAAAAACAAGCGAAACAACCCTGAGCGTCTTGAACTGCGGAAATTCTGTCCGACATGCCGTGTGCATACAGACCACCGCGAGACCAAATAAGGCAGTGAGCAGCGCGGTCACTACCGATTGAGAAAGGTTGAACGTGGCAAATAAGATGGCCGAAAAAAAGAAAAACGTCAGTTCAGACCGCATGGTTGAGCCAAAAGCACAGACCACTGAGAAGAAGAAAAACGTCAGTTCGGACCAGATGGTCGAGCCAAAAGCCCAGACCAGCGAAAAGGTGAAAAACGCCAGTTCAGACCGCATGGTAGCAGCAAAAGCCCAGACCAGCGAAAAGGTGAAAGTCCAGGCGAAGGAGGTCAAAGCTGTGGCACGCGATAGCAGAGCAGCGCCCCCTTCCAGGCGAGACAAGAGACCATCCGCGCTCGCCCGCCTATTTAACACCCCGGCTGGACGTTTCGTGCGCGAGTCCTACTATGAACTGCGTTACAAAGTTACCTGGCCGTCATTTATAGACGCGCGCAACATGACCTTTGCCGTTATTGTGCTTTCGCTGGCAGTTGGCTTATTATTGGGGTTAGCGGACTTAGGGCTGTTTCAGCTCTTTAAGGTGCTCACCGGCAGTTGAGGTCAGGTCGATTGTTACCAGGAAGGCATGAGGGAAACGCTGTGGCTACAAAACAATCCAGAGAAGATGAGCAGGACAACGCGGGTATACCGTCCGATGCAGCCATGCAGAAGGCAGGAGCAGCCGGCATGGGCGAGCGGGTCTGGTTTGCTATCCACACCTACTCAGGCTATGAAAACAAAGTCAAGAGCCACCTTGAAGCGCGTATCGCCTCCATGAACATGCGTGACAGGATCTTCCGCGTCGTAGTACCCATGGAAGAAGAGGTGGAGATCAAGCAGGGCCAGCGGCGCACGGTACAGCGGAAAGTCTTCCCCGGCTATGTGCTGGTAGAGATGATTATGACCGACGAATCCTGGTATGTCGTGCGCAACACACCTGGTGTCACCAGCTTTGTAGGCTCCGGTACACGGCCTATTCCTCTTCAGGAGCACGAGATCAAGTCGATCCTGAAACAGGTATCCAAAGAGACAGATAAGCCCAAGGCCAAGATCAGTTTCGCGAAAGGTCAGAGTGTGCGGGTCATCGATGGCCCCTTCACCGAATTCATCGGCACGGTCAGCGACATTAACATGGATCGCAACAAGGTGACTGTGCTGGTATCGTTCTTCGGCCGTGAGACGCCGGTCATCCTGGATTTCCTCCAGGTTGAAAAAATCTAGGTTGAAAAACCTGATGTTAGCAAAAAACCACATCTTCTTGAGGAGACGGCAAGTATATGGCAAAACGAGTCAGGGCTGTAGTCAGACTACAGCTTCAGGCAGGCAAGGCAACCCCGGCGCCGCCAGTCGGAACCGCGCTTGGCCCTCATGGTATCAACATCATGGGGTTCTGCAAGGAATACAACGCGAAGACCGAAGCGCAGGCGGGTACGATTGTTCCTGCTGAAATTACAGTGTACGAGGATCGCTCTTTTACCTTCATCTTGAAGACACCGCCGGCACCCTTTCTGTTGCGCCAGGCGGCGGGCATCGAGAAGGGTTCAGCCGTCCCCAACCGCACAAAGGTCGGCACGATTGGGCGTGACAAGCTGCGCGAGATCGCCGAGATAAAAATGAAGGACCTGAACGTACACGATATCGAGGCTGCCGAGAGAATGGTCGAAGGCACCGCTCGCAGCATGGGTATCACTGTCGAGTAAGGTCTGCTACACACGGAACAGGACTACCGGCATAGATAGTCTACTGGTTTCATAGAATCAGGGCCCGCCAGTCACTGCGGTTCCTTTGCCACAAGGAGGGCTATTACAGATCATGGCAAAACATGGTAAGAAGTATCTAGAGGCACAGAAGCTCATTGAGCCGGAGAGGCTCTATCTGCCTCAAGAAGCGATCACGCTCCTCAAGAAGATAAGTTACGCGAAATTCGACTCGACGGTCGAGGTTCACATGAAGCTCGGCGTTGATCCCCGGCATGCTGACCAGATGGTGCGCGGCGTTGCGATGCTGCCCGCCGGTACAGGTAAAGATGTCAAGGTGCTGGTCTTCGCGCAGGGCGAGAAAGTCAACGAGGCCGTGGCGGCTGGCGCGGATTTTGCTGGCCTGGACGACCTCATCAAGCAGATTGAAGACGACTGGTTTGGCTTCGATGTGGCTATCGCCACACCCGATGTGATGGGCAAGGTCGGTAGATTAGGTAAGAAGTTAGGTCCGCGCGGCCTGATGCCCAGCCCTAAAGCTGGTACCATTACCTCCGATGTCGCCAGGACCATTCGTGAGGTGAAGGCCGGCCGCGTCGAGTTCAGGGTCGACAAGACCGCGCTGCTGCACGTTCCGGCCGGCAAAATCTCGTTCAGCGAAGAGGCGCTGATGGCGAATATCACGTCAGTCATCGACTCAGTTATGCGCGCCAAGCCGAGTGGCTCTAAGGGCAGCTATGTCAAGAGTATCGTGCTTGCCTCTACGATGTCACCTAGCGTGCGCCTGGATATACCCGCGACTGTGGCACTCAAACCGTTATCATAATTCATACGAACCGAAGACAGCAAGTATGTGCTTACGCATGTAAATGGTGCCGGTTGCCGGTATCAGCTTGCCGAGGAAACGTCTATTCACAGGTCCTATGCTCTATGACCGTCCTGGAGCTAACCGGGGTTGGTCACAGAGCACCGGCATGGATACACATTCTTCATGACCTTCGGTGATCAGCCGGAGGTCATTTTTCTTTCATTTGATAGAAGTTTTACGAAAGGAGGGAGAGCGTTTATGCCTACACAGGAGAAAGCGGATAAGATCGACGAACTGGCAGAGAAACTGGCGCGTTCGGCGGTAGCGATCCTGGTCCAGACACAGGGTCTGACGGTCAAGGATATGAACGACCTGCGCAACAAGATGCGCGCGGCTAAGGTGGAGCTCCAGGTCGCCAAGAACACGCTGCTGCGCATCGCAACGGAGCGCAACAACATGACCGGGGTAAACCCGGACATCTTCAAGGGCCAGACAGCGGTCGCATTCGGCTACGATGACGAGGTAGCAACCGCCAAAGCCGTAGCTGATTACGTGCGCACATCCAAGATCGTCCTGCTCAAGTCGGGGATACTCGGCGGGCGCACACTCAGCGCGGCCGATGTCGAAAACCTGGCGAAGATTCCCGGTGGCAAGAACTCGGCCAAGGCCCAGATCGTCGGTACTATCCAGGGCCCGCTATCTACAACTTACAGTCTATTGACCGCGCCATTGCGCGATCTATGTTATGTCATTCAGGCGCGCGCCGAACAACAGAACAGCGCGACCGCCGAGTAGAGTAGCTATCCACATAGCCAGCAATCAGAAGGAGAAAGAAATTATGTCACTTGATACCATCATTGCCGAGATCGAGAAACTCAATGTCCTGGAACTCGTTGAGCTGACCAAGACGCTGCAGGATAAATGGGGCGTGAGCGCCGCGCCGGTCTCGTCAGGCCCGGCCCCGGCCGCAGCCGTCGAGGCCGCCCCGGCCGCCGTTGTTGAGGAGAAGACGGAGTTCGACGCCGTCCTCACCGAGATTGGTCCCAACAAGATCAACGTCATCAAGGTTGTGCGCGAACTCACTGGGCTGGGTCTGAAAGAGGCCAAGGCCGTCGTTGACGAGGCCCCCAAGCCCGTCAAGGAAGCCGTCTCCAAGGAAGAGGCCCAGAAGATCGCCGACAAGCTTGCCGAGGTGGGCGCCAAAGTTACCATCCAGTAGGGGCGCCGTTTACAAGCCCGCTCGCTGCGGGGTATGTAGAGATCGCAGGGATGCTGTGATCGCGCCTCTGACGAAATCTCGTTATCCATAGGGGCAATTGGCAATCCTGCGACCCCCGAAATCCGTAGGGGCGATGGCTTCGGCCACCTCGGGCGAGGCAATGTCGGCGGGCAAGAGGAGCCGAAGCCATCGCCCCTACGGATTATTGAGAGGCAGGTAGAGGTCCTGTGGCGCGCCCGATGGAGCTAGACTCTTAGCGTTCGCGCATGGTATAATGCGCATGTGTAGTTTTCTTTCCCAAGCCTAATTTATGAGGAGGTGAACCAGAGGTGGCATTGACACTCGAAGATAAAACCGGGATCGTCGAGAACTCCCGCATTCACGAGACTGATACCGGCTCGCCGGAGGTGCAGGTGTCTATCCTGACAACGCGCATCAATCAGCTTACTGAACATCTCAAAATCCACAAGCACGATCTGCATTCTCGACGCGGTTTGCTGAAACTGGTTGGGCAGCGCCGGCGCTTGCTGGCGTATCTCAGCAAAAAAAGCCCGGACCGCTATCGTGCTCTGATCGCGAAGCTTGGTTTGCGCCACTAGGCAGATGGTTGCGTTGGATGCGGTCGGCGCATAGTCAGCAGGCGCCGCAACAGTGGTCAACAAGAGTGTACGACAATACGGCCCGACCGACCGCGGTCCCATCTTCTCCACATACCGAACGGGTGTATCGTTGAGTTGTTGATCAGAATTTGTAGTAGAAACGAGCAGGTAGACAAAACTCGGTTACGGTTAGCAGTAACGAATCGATCCAAAGGGCATCCCCACCACACCCGGTAACGTAAGCGATGCACGCGTCTTCGCCCTAGAGTGGGCGGCCGATCAAGGCCGGTGGACGCGTGGCCAGCCAGGCGAGGGCACGAGGGACCGCAATCCTTGCTCTCACGAAAGAGATAGACACACCTGCTCCTGGTCTCAACTGGATGCGTGTTGAGACAGGCAGCGAATATCAGAACAAAGTGTACCTAAAGAGCAGGGGATGCTAGTTGTTTAAGAAACACCCCCAGGCCGCTGTTAAGCAAGAACTGTGCGATTGGAATAGAGGCAGAGAGTTTATTGAGGGGTGTTAGTAGTCGGAGGAAGTATGATACATCGTCAAGAAGCCGTCATCGGCGGCCGCGTCATGAGTATTGAGACCGGTCGTGTGGCGGAACAAGCCAACGGCGCGGTGATGCTGCGTTATGGGGACACCGTGCTCCTGGCAACAGTAGTTGGCAGCAATGAACCCCGTGAAGGTATTGATTTTTTCCCATTGACCGTTGATGTAGAAGAACGTATGTATGCCGCGGGGAAGATCCCCGGTGGCTTTATCAAACGCGAGGGCAGAGCGACCGAGCACGCCATCCTCGCCTGTCGTCTCGCTGATCGTCCCCTACGCCCTCTCTTCCCCAAGGGCTACCGCAACGATGTGCAGGTTGTGATTACCGTCCTCTCGGTAGATCAGGAAAACGACTCCGATATTCTGGGTATCGTGGGCGCCTCGGCGGCCCTCAGCGTCTCGGATATTCCCTTTGCCGGCCCGGTCGGCGCGGTTCGCGTGGGCTACATCAACGATCAGTTGGTGATTAACCCGCTGGAGTCGCAGTTAGAGCAGAGCCGGCTGGACCTGGCTATTGCCGGCACTGCCGACGCGGTGATGATGGTCGAGGCCGGCGCTAAAGAACTCCCCGAAGACACCATGCTCGAAGCGGTGCGCTTCGGACAGGAGGCCCTGCAAGATATCGTGAAGATGCAAGAGAAGCTGGCGCAGGCCGTGAATGTCGCCAAGCGGCCCTTCGTGGCTCCTCCCGTTGACGAAGACCTGAAGCGCAAAGTTGCCGAGTTCGTCCACCCGCGCTTTGAGGCGGCTGTGCATAACCCCGACAAGACGGCGCGTTCGGCGGCGCTGGGCCTGGTGCAGCGGGATCTGGTAGAGACGCTGGGCAGCGCGTATCCTGAGCGCATGAAGGAGATCATCGGCTTCTATGAAAAGGAGCTGAAGAGCTACGTTCGCAACAATATTCTCGATCGCGGGCAGCGCCCGGATGGTCGCGACCTCAAGACGATCCGTCCCATCAGTTGCGAAGTGGGCCTGTTGCCGCGCACGCATGGCTCAGCGCTCTTCACACGCGGGCAGACGCAGGTTTTAAGCGTGATCACGCTTGGTTCGCCCGGCGAGGAGCAGATCCTCGATGGCCTGGGCTCCAGCGAGAGCAAGCGCTTCATGCATCACTATAACTTCCCACCATTCTCAACGGGCGAGAGCAAGCCCCTGCGCGGCCCTGGTCGCCGCGAAATTGGGCACGGCGCGCTGGCCGAGCGCGCGATTGCGGCGGTCATCCCCGCGCAGTCGGAGTTCCCCTATACGATCCGCGCGGTCTCTGATGTGGTCTCCTCGAACGGCTCGACCTCGATGGGATCGGTCTGCGGGACCACCCTGGCGCTGATGGATGCCGGCGTGCCAATTCATGCCCCCGTCGCTGGTGTGGCTATGGGCCTGATCACGGGCGAAGGCGAACACGCCGGGAAATGGGCCGTGATGAGCGATATCCAGGGCATCGAAGACGCGCTGGGCGATATGGACTTCAAGGTCGCCGGGACCGCCGATGGCGTCACGGCCCTGCAGATGGATATCAAGGTCAAGGGCATCACCTACGAAATTATGACCAGGGCCCTGGAGCAGGCGCGCGAGGGCCGCATGTATATCATGGAGAAGATGCTCGACACGCTCGATGCGCCACGCGAGGAACTCTCGGTGTACGCGCCGCGCATCCAGAGCGTCAAGATCAATCCCGATAAGATTGGCGCGGTGATCGGACCAGGCGGCAAGATGATCCGCAAGATCCAGGAAGAGAGCGGCGCCAAGATCGATATCGAGGACGATGGCACTGTCAACATCTCGGCGGTCTCCGGCGATGCTATGCAGCACGCCATGGACGCGGTGCGCGCCCTGACCGAGGAGGTCGAGGTGGGCCGCATCTACACCGGCACGGTGCGCCGTCTGGTGGATTTCGGCGCCTTCGTCGAGATCCTGCCTGGCAAAGAGGGCCTGGTGCGCACATCGCAACTGGCCGACTACCAGGTGATGCGCCCGGAGGATGTCGTCTCGGTCGGCGACGAGATCACCGTGATGGTGATTGAGGTCGATCCGCAGGGTCGCGTCAACCTCTCGCGCCGGGCCGCTCTGAGCGGCGAGATGCCGAGCGCGGCGGAACTGGATAGCGAGCGCGGCCGCGGTGGCCCCGGTCGCGGCGGTCCCGGTCGCAGCATGGGTGGCGGCTATGGACGCGACCGCGAGGGTCCACCCCCCAATCGCGGCGGCTACGGTGACCGCGGCAGCAGCCGGCCTGCCGGTGGCGGCTACGGCGACCGTGGCAGCAGCCCGCCCCCCAATCGCGGTGGCTACGGTGACCGTGGTGGCAGTGGTGGCGGCGGTGGCAATTTCGGCACGCGTCGCCCCATGGGCCCTGGCCCCGGCGGCCCCAGCCGCGGACCCGGACCCGGCCCAAATCCTGGCCCACGCCGCGACAGTGGCTTCGGACCACGCCCACCTGAGCGCCGCTGGTAAGCTCGCTCAGATAGTGTGAACGATAATAGCGAGAGCGGGCAGGGGATATGGTTCCCCTGCCCGCTCTCGCTATTTATATCAGGCCAGATTAACGTTTTGACGTTTTACCATTGTAACTATAACCGCTACCAAGCACGAAGGGCTAAAAAAGCGTATTCTGGTCCTTCGCTTTCAACTTGCGTTTCTTCGGCGCTCTGCGCCGCTCCTCAACCATCTTGCGGATCGACGTCGCCGGTGGGAGATCCTCCGGCATCGGCGCATGCATCGCCTCTATGGCCCTGCGCACCTGGTCGCCAATAAAGTAATGGGTATGCGATGCTTCATCTAAATCATTCACCGGATCGCGTTTAAGCTTGGCCTCCGTCTGCACATTCTTGAAGTCGATGGCCGACAGTTCCTCGCGTGTGATGTTATCCAGATAGTCCTCTCGTTCAGGGATACCCTTGCGTTCCTTTAGTTCCTCGACCGTGTGATGGTGCAAACCCAAGTAGCCAGCGTCAACAAAGATACCGAATGTCTGACTGTTCACCCCGGACTGGTATGCAGCATCAGCCAGTTGCTTGTAACTCTCACTCACCTTGAGGCGAATTGCCATGCGCTTCTCTTGCTCCAGCCTGACCTGATGCATGTCATAGAACTCAGCAGTAAAGGAAAAATAGTTCTGCGCAGCGGAAATCTGCGGTTTCTCTGGATCACCGTTCTGTGCAATCAGGTGACAGGCCCGTTTGCTCAGAAAGTAGTCTTTGACTTTCATTTTCGCGCCCTTGCCCGCTGTGATCACTTTAGTGGTCTCACTAAAGTGATCAGCGAGTTCCAGGCCGCTCTCAGTTGCCGAGGTCATCGCTTTTTTGATCACGTGTTGAAAGTTCTGCCAGTAGTCATAACCAAGGAGCGGCATGAGATCGCGCGCACTCCAATAATCCACTCCATACATGTTTGTCTGCCTGATTGACTCAAAATCAGGCGATGCTATACTCATCATATAACTCCCTTCCACGTTAACACTATTCTAACAGGGTTAATATAGATCAAGGCGACGCAAGCCATCTTTTGCTCTTCTCAGAGGAAATACCTTATCATTTTAGCATTTTCTATCATAGTTTGTTCTCGACTTTTACCGTGAAGCAGCATCAAGGCTAATATAACAAAAAAGGTACCTACTTCCTTCCTGCTGCGATTGGAGGCGTTGTACACCTTGCGCAGCTCCCCAAGCTGTGCCTCCTTTGCCATACGCTGAATTTCAAGAGGAATGTCATATAGAGCGCTCAAGAGCATACTCCTTCAGATTGGATTACTCGCATGTTTCTTCCAGATTCACCTCAAAGTGCCGGCAGGTAAATAAAGTGTCATAGCTATCATAGCTGTCATCGAAACACATCACTTCAAAGAATATGTCCCTTAATTGGTATTGTCTTATGGCCTGTATTTTGAGTTGCACAGGCAAGGAATACAGCGGCCAGAGCCGGCCAAAATCTTTGCCTCGCCCTACTCCAAAGCAAGCGAGACGGAGAAAGGGTTTCTCCACCTTTTGTTCGTCAGCAGCACGCAGCCACAACTGTAGAAGCACTTCGCGCTCAAAGATAGTGAGAGAAAAGTGTTCACGAAGATCAAACCTGACCAGCCAGGTAAAACGTTGGGGCTGTAAGGCTTGAAAGTGCTCAATAGCTTGATCGTGAGGATGCATAGCCTCTTCTTTTCCTCTCAGCGTATCAATATACCAATATTCATCTTTACCCTTTGCAAGCTTACTATCTCTAATGTACTGCCAGAAACTAGCAAAAGCAAGCCTTTTGCAAGGGCAGGATCATTTAGAGGGCCGTTCTCTGCAACCATACAAATGTACCAGTACCCCTTGCGGACAGCGATTGAATGTTCGATAATACTCCCTACATCGTGTCCTTTATGCAGTTGCCAGGAAATGTTGGTTTGAAAAGAGGTATATCGAGATATGACGGCAGAGGAGCTATTGGAGGAGGTAGCGGCGGAGGCCTCTACCTGTACAAAGTGCGATCTTTGTAAGGGCCGCACCAGGGCGGTGCCGGGCGAGGGCAGCCCCCAGGCCAGAATATTGTTTGTCGGTGAGGGGCCAGGATACAACGAAGACAAACAGGGGCGGCCATTCGTGGGCGCCGCCGGGCAGTTCCTGGATGAACTCTTGCGGAGTATCAACCTCAAACGCGCAGACGTTTTTATCACCAATATGGTCAAGTGCCGGCCACCTGAGAACCGCGATCCGCTGCCGCAGGAGATGAACGCCTGCAACGACTACCTGGAGCGCCAGATCGCGGCGATCAAGCCGCAGGTGATCGTGACCCTGGGCCGGCACTCCCTGGCAAAGTTCTTTGGCAGCGAGAAGGTCAGCGTCGTTCACGGACGTGCCCGCAAGAAAGACGGCTATATTTGCGTCGCCATGTACCACCCGGCCGCCGGCCTCCACCGGGACGAGTTGAAAGAGGCCATTCGCCAGGATTTCAAGAAGCTGCCCGCCTACGTCGTGGAGGCGGAGCGCCTGATCGCCACCGGCCAGTTGGGCGCCCCCGTTCCCCCCAAACCCCGCGAGGAGCCGCCTGAGCAGCTATCGCTGTTCTAGCAAATTATTCCCCGGCGGTGGCTCCGACCACGAAGGCGTCAATCGCACCGGCTTTGCCACGCCAGTAGGGCACTTTGGACCGGTGGCCGCCGCCGACAATCGTGACATCGCGCATGTGGATGTAGCGATACACGATGGGCAGACCTTCCGGCCCGAACTCTGGCTGATCGGGAGTGGGCACGAGCGCAGTATAATATTTGCGCAGCGCGTCGGCAGTGTCGGGGTCGCGCTCGCGATGGAGTTCTTCGTTCAGATCGATGTAAAACTGCGCGTAATGGGCTGTGCTCACCATCACGCCGAACACCAGCAGGCCAGGCATCTGGAGCATCATTTCGATCTCTAGATCTTGTTGTTCCACCAGTTGGGTCCACATTTGCAGCGCGAAATCCTGCTCACCATACTCTTTGATCCAGAGGTTGCGCCGCTCGACACGGGTCAACGGGCGAAAAGGCGTCTCTGGCGCCTCGGCTATATCGGCAGGCGTGTGAGCATCCGGCGCAGCGCTTTCAGGTGCCTGCGGCTGCGGGTGTGGCTCTCCATTCCTGGTTGGGTGCCCCGATTCATCAATCATCTGTTAAAAAACCTCCGCGTGAGTTGTCATGTGTAATGTATGCCCGGTTCCGTAGGGGCGGATCGCGTTATTTTACATAGTTGGCATCGTGCCATCGATAAACCAGTCGGTGACCGTCGGTTCGCCTGGATGCGGCAAAAGACCGGTCAGCGCGGAAACCGTGCCTGCATGCACATTGTCAGGTTTCACGAAATCATCGGGCGGGTAGTGATAGCGCGTGGAGGCGTAATCCATCACATCATGCCAGATAGGACTGGCCCCGGTGATACCAATGACGTTATTCATTATACTATTATCGCTGTTGCCGGCCCATACCCCCACCGTGAGATAAGGCGTGTAGCCCAGCGTCCAGTTATCGCGGAAGCTCTGTGTCGTCCCGGTCTTCGCCGCCGCCGGGCGGTCGAGTTCAAGGGGATTGTTCGGCCCGAACTCGTGGTAGCGCGAGACCTTGTCGGCGAGAATGCTGCTCATGAGGAAGGCCGTATCTGCGCCCATGGCCCGCGTCCCGTGCGGATTGGCGGGATCGTATCTGTAGAGGGGATAGCCCTGGCCGTCGGTAATCTCTAAGATGGAGACCGGCGGCACGCGCACGCCGCGATTGGCGAACGTGGCATAGGCCCCCGTCAGATCCAACAGGGAGACCTCCGCCGTGCCCAGTGCCAGCGACGGACCCAGTGAGCTGGGCTTGCGGGATGCCACCGCTGTCAGGCCCAGGCGGCCCGCCATGTTCAGGGCGTTTGGCACGCCGACATATTCCATCGTCGTCACGGCCGGAATGTTAAACGAGTTCGCGATAGCGTTGCGCACAGTCATCGGGAAGCCCGTATGGTAGCGTAGATCGTAGTTCTGCGGCGTGTAGTAGCCCTGTTTATCGCTGGTCGGATAGATGGTTTTGTGATCCGGCACGATCATCGCGGGATACCAACCCATCTCAAAAGCAGTAGCATAGACCACGGGCTTGAACGATGAACCGGGCTGGCGCAGCGCGAGCGTGGAGTTATATTGTCCCCTTACTTTGCTGCTGGTATTGTTGTAGTTGACGCTGCCGTTCATAGCCAGGATCTCACCGGTCTCCGGGTTCATCACCAGCACAGCGGCGTTATTGACGTTGTTCACCTTGGAGAGTGGCCCGTAGCTCCTCAGGTAAGGATCGTATTCGGCCTTATACAGGTGATCATAGGCGATCTGCTCAACCTTCTTCTCCAGCCCCATATCGAGCGTGGTATAGATATTGTAGCCGCCATCCAGCACATTGTCGGCGCCAAAGAGTGGCACCAGCACCTGGTCGATGACGTAGCGCACGAAGTGGGGTGCCTGGATATGATGCGTCTCGCTATAGGACTTGAAGGTGAACTTCGCCGACTCGGCCTCCGCGTCCAGCGCCTGCTGCCGGGTGATCATATGCAAGTCAACCATCGATTGCAGGACAACCTTCTGCCGGTCAAGCGCCACCGGCTTATTTTGCGTGGGATCATAGTATGATGGGCTTTGGGGAAGGCCGGCGAGCAACGAGGCCTGCGCCAGGTCGAGCTGCGATACGCCAGGCTTGCAGGTGCGCTGAGTACACTTGGGCTGGAGATTGAAGTAGTTCTGGGCCGCGGCCTCAACACCGTAGTTCAGCGCGCCGTAGTAGACCGTGTTCAGGTACATCTCCATGATCTTCCACTTGGGATATTGCTGGGTCAGACCATAGGCCAGGATGGCTTCTTCCGCCTTGATCTGGATGGTGCGTGGCTGGTTATCAAAAAACTGCTTCTTGATTAACTGCTGGGTGACTGTGCTGCCGCCCTCGACCACAGCCTGGCTCTGAATATTCGAGAAAGTCGCGCGCAGGATACCCTGAAAATCAACGCCGCTGTTCTGCCAGAAGGTATGATCCTCGGCGGCTACCGTGGCATTGACGAGGAGCGGCGAGATATCATTATAATTGACATATGTGCGCCGCCCCTTGCCGATCTGCTGGTCGTAGAGTTCGTAGAGCAGGTGGCCGTTCCGATCATAGATATGGGTTGTCTGGAACAGCGAATGGTTCGCGATGCCCCGCAACAGAGGCAACTGTGCCTGATAATAGGCATAGGCTCCGCCCGCGCTACCCGAAAAGAGCGAGATCAACGCCAAAATAGCGATGAGCAGCCCCAGAAACAGGCGCGGGGTACCATCCTGATAAAAACGCGAGTGCCGCCGTTTGCGCATCAGTAGACGATTGACGCGGCGCAGTGCCTCCTGTTTTGCCAACAATGAGGCAGACTCTTTATTGTCAGGTTGTTTTGGAAGTCTCATAGATTTTTCCTGGCCGCCGGCCGCGACCTTGCCTGCCGATCCAGCTATGGGCGCCAGGGATGATATTTGATGGTTTCGATTATCGTTACGCTTATCCATTAAGCGGCCTATATCCTTCCTTACAGGGGTGAGCTATAAGACTGATCGGCTATCCTTTTTACAATATATCTTAACATGATACTACAACGAACTATTATCTTAACACGTTTCAGCGTTAGTATTTTTGCCTGTATGGCGTGGCTCTCTCCTTATATATAATATGGCAGCGTGTTGCAACCCGGTCAGAGCTTGCGCGTAATAGTAATAGCGAGGTCAAGAGGCGTCCGGAGTGCGCCAGGGAGATCATAATGATGAGCCAGCAAGAACAAGAACAGGTGCCAGAGTCGCCCGCTACGGGCGACCAACTGCACGCCGATGCCGAGGTGTACCGGCCGCAGCATCCATACAGTTGGTCGCCGAAGCCTGACAAGAAAGGCACGCCACGCGACGAGCCACCATCAAGCTATCACGAGCCTATGATACAGCGCGATTACCAGGGCGGCTACGTGGCACAGGATGCCGCCGCGGTACAGCCGCCGGTGTCTGGCGGCGCTCAAGACAAACTGCAAATTCAGAGCCCGGCACGACAACGCCAGCGCTTCAGCCCGGACGGCGACGCCTTCGAGCAGGGATATCGCCCCTACAACACGCGCCGGACAAGTTTCCAGGTTCCCCCCTGGGCGCGACCCCAGCATAACAGCATGTCCCCCATGGGGAAGGTCATCATGTTCATAGTGCTGGGTCTACTGGTTGGCCTGCCAATCCTGGGCATCATCCTGACCATTATCGGATTGTTGCTCGGCGCCTTCGTTTTAATCCTCGTGATCGCGCCTTTCGTGTTTATAGGTATGAGCATCATCTTTGTGATAGTGGCGCTGCTCATGCGCGCGGCTGGTGTACCCATCGGGAGAGGTCGCAGGCGCAGATTCAATCGTCGAGGCCGCTAACACAATTTCACCGGCCGCCGCCTCTATTGCGTAGGGACGGGGCGAAGGTATTTTTAGAACGGCAAGGGGGAGACCGGTTAATGGAGAGCGAACAGAGCGTCCCTGGCGGGGCGGCCGCGTTAGATCTGACGAGTGTGCAGGAGCTACGCAATTTGCTCTACGCACATAAAATGCACCCCAACAAGGCGTTTGGGCAGAATTTCCTGGTGGATCGCGCGGTCTTGCAGCGCATTGTCGAGGCGGCGGAGATCGCGCCGGCTGACCAGGTGCTGGAGGTGGGCGCGGGCACGGGCACCTTGACGCGCGAACTGGCAAAGCGCGCGCGGCGTGTGGTGGCCGTCGAGTTGGAACGCGATATGCTCACCTTGCTGGCGGAGATGACGCGCGAGCACCACAACGTTGAACTGATCGCGCGTAACCTGCTCTATCTTGACCCCACTGAGGTCTTCGGCCAGGAGCCATACAAGCTGGTAGCCAATCTGCCGTACTACATCACGGCCCCCACGTTCCGCCATTTTCTGGAGAGCGCCAACCCGCCGCGCCTGCTGGTAGTGATGGTGCAGTACGAGGTCGCGCAGCGCATCGTGGCCGCTCCCGGCGATCTCAGCGTGCTGGGGATCAGTGTACAGTTTTATGGGCGACCCTGCATCGTAGACCGTGTGCCGGCACGCGCCTTTTATCCCGCCCCCAAGGTCGATTCGGCCATCATCCGCGTCGACGTGTTGCCCCGTGCCCCGCTCACACCCCAGGAACGGGAGGGATTCTTCCGCCTCGTGCAGGCCGGTTTCTCGGCCCGGCGCAAGCAACTCCACAACTCCCTGACTCACGATCTGCACATCAAAAATGAGGAGGTGCGCGCCTGGCTCAGCCGCGCCGGCATCGATCCCAGCCGCCGCGCCGAAACGCTGAGCATCGAGGAATGGCTGCGGCTCTGGCAAGCAAAGGCCGATATGTAATCTTTAGATGCGGTGCCAAAAGGCTTCAGGGTCCGATTGGCGCCAATCTGCTATAATCAGAATGCAAATTGGATACCTGTCCATTTATTTTGAAGGAGTTTCGATATGAAGTTAGACATGGAAGCTGTTTTTACAGGCAGGGCCAGCTATGCCGATATAATTCGCGACGTGAAGCCGTCCGACCTGCATGCCGTCACCGGCGAGCTTTTTGACGAGATTGAGTCGATCATCGCTGAAGCCACAGATGTCCAGGTGACGTTTGCCCCGCACGACCCTGTGGCGCGCGAGCCAGGAGAACAGGGCTGGCCAATCAGCCACGCTATTGCTCACCTGACGGCGAGTATGGAGAGCGCGGCGGTCGGTGCGGCCATGATGGCACGGGGTGTGTCGCCAAAGGAGCGTCTGTCCTATGAGACCCCCTGGGAAACGCTCCAGCAAGCGGACCAGGTGCGGGCGCGCCTCAAAGAGAGTCGCCGGATGTGCGAGGCTTTCCTGAATGCCTGGCCCGATCAGCCCCACCTCGATGTGATGGCGACACCCATCCCGCCTCTCGGCCCCATGAATGCTATTGGTGTCTATATGCTGGGCATCGGCCATGGCCAGTCGCACCTCCCTCAGCTACACGAGATTATGCGCCAGTCGTCGGCCGCATAGAAACGCCAGCGCCCTACACGGCACGATGGCTCCCCAGGGCGCAGGCCGCCATCTCGTCCCCTCTGTCGGATCTCCCCTATCTTAGTATCAACGCATGACAAGAGGTAAGGACGCCCCTACCTCTCTGGCAAATATTTGATGCCGTTTACATTGGCCAGAATGGCTGTACCTGGTTTGACGGATGCTTCAATCGCGGTTATAATCATCTGGATACAGCTTATCAGTAAGTTCGATGCGTCTTTTTCTAAGGAACACACAACAATGCCAAAAATGTATGGCTGGGTGCGTGAGGTAGTTGATGAAAGCCCGGCTGACCGCGCGGGCATCCAGCCGGGCGACCTGCTACGCACGATTAATGGCCACCTGGTGCGCGACCTCATAGATTATCAATATTACGTCGCCGATGAAGAACTGGCGATTGGTTTCGAGCGGCAGCAGACCCAGCACGAAGTAACTATCACGAAAGGCATCGATGAGAGCCTGGGCATCCTGTTCGGTGAAGAGCCTGCTCCCTTCATACGCCAGTGCGCGAATAAATGCGTCTTTTGTTTCATCAAGGGGCTGCCAGAGCGCTTCGCGCCTCAGCCTGGCCTGGCGCACGGCATGCGCGCCTCGCTGTATATCAAAGACGACGACTACCGCTACTCGTTCCTGTTCGGGAACTTTGTCACGCTGACGAACCTGAAAGACCACGACTGGCAGCGCCTCGAAGAGCAGCGCCTGACGCCACTCTACGTCTCAGTGCATACCACCGATCCCGATCTGCGTCGCAAGATGGTCGATGGACCTCGCGCCGGCGACATCATGAACCATATTCGCCGCCTGGCCGGTATGCATATCACCTGCCACACGCAGCTTGTGCTCTGCCCAACCATCAACGATGGCCCGCACCTCGATCGCAGCATTCGCGAACTGGCTGAGTTGCGCCCGGTCGTCGAGTCAATCTCGGTGGTGCCTATAGGCCTGACGAAGTACAACAATATGATTAAGACCGGCGACCTGCCTCCCCTGCGCCACTATACATGTGCAGAGGCCGAGGCGATTATTGCACAGGTCGAGGTCTACCAGCGCCAGTTCGAGGCCAGCGATCCCGACGGCTACCCCTTCGTGTATCTCTCGGACGAGTGGTACTACCTGACGGGGCGCGAGTTCCCCCCGGCGAAACACTACGGCAGCTACGCGCAGATCGAGAACGGCGTTGGTATGACGCGCTACCTGATCGAGCAGTGGTCGCGCGCCAAACTGCGCCTGCCACAAAGCCTGCCGCAACCACGCAAGGTCACGCTGGTCACCAGCATGATGGCGCGACCCGTGATCGAACAACTGGCCGCCGATATCCGCCAGACCGCGCAGCTTGAGGTACAGGTCCTACCCATCGTCAATCGCTTCTTCGGCGCGGAGGTCACCGTCGCCGGCCTGCTCTGCGGCCAGGACGTGCTCGCGGCCCTGGAGGAGCAGCGCAACCTTGGCGACCTGCTGCTGCTGCCGCGTATCATGCTCAATAACGAGGGCGCGCGCTTCCTGGATGACATCACCGTGGAAGAATTCAAAGCCCGCCTGCCCATACCCTGTGAGTTCGTGCGCAACGCCCAGGAAACCATCGAGGCCATCCACTCGCTCGCCGGACCCGACGATACACACAGCCATGCCGGAACACGCCTGATCGCATCTATACAACAAAGCTGATAAGCAAATCCATTTCTTACGTAGGGACCCGATGTATCGCGTCCGCCGCAATGTATTGCGTGTATGGGGTATTGTATGAATTATCCCTCTCAACGGATTCGCGCAATACATTGCGGCGGACGCGATACATCGGGTCCCTACATAAGGGGGAGATGCCTTGCCAACGAATGTGTTGGCCTGCGTTCAAGGAGTTATTATGAACCGCATATCCACTCAGCCTCATCCAATATAACAACCTGCGTCTTACAACTGCACGCGTGGACCGCCTGATGGGCGGCTTTCATCCTCTAGCGAAGAAAGTCACCTATATCATCAGGAGTCTAGCTGTATGCAATTTTTCGTGCGCCTTTTGCCGTCTCGTGATCTCTTAACGGTCCACAACATTCGCTGGCTGGCGATCTCGCGTTTCTTTGGGGACCTGTTTTTCTACTCGACCGTCATCGTGTTGTTCCAGTCACAGCGCGGCCTCAACTTTACCGAAATGTTCTTCATGGAGTCGATCATCTCGGCCTCCATCTGGCTCTGGAACATCCCCACGGGCATCTGGGCAGACCAGTTTGGCTACCACCGCCTGATTATCGCCGGGCGCATCTTGCAGGTGGTGGGTATGGTGATCTTTGTGCTAGCCCACGGTTTCTGGTTGTTTGCCCTCTCTAACGCGCTGGGTGGAGCTAGTATAGCCTGCCTGGCAGGCTGTGAAAGCGCCATGGTCTATACCAGCCTGCCCCCAGAAGAGAGGGAGACGCGTGGCACCTCGGCCTTTGCCCTGCTCACTATGTTTTCCAGCGCCGCCTTCTTCCTGGGCCTGGCTAGCGGCAGCTTCATCGGCGCCTATAGCCCGACGCTGGCCGTAGCTATCAGCGTCGGGCCGACCTTTCTGTCCCTGTTCGCGGCCACGCGCCTGCGACCGATCGCCAATCCTGATGCCAGCGCGGCGCAGGCGGAGCGAGTTCGCGTGCGGGACCTGCTGCATGCGGCGCTGCGTGCCATGCGTGAGCGGCCTTCGCTTGTGGGCCTGAGCCTCTTCGAATCTGCCGCCTTTACGCTGGGTCTCTCGATTTTCTGGTACAACCAGCCATACTTCGCGCGTGCCGGCATCCCTGTCGCCTGGTTTGGCCCGATTACCGCCGTGGCTCAGCTACTTGCTCTGCTCTTGACGCTCATGGCCCCGGTCGCGCAGCGCCGCCTGGGAACGCGCCTGACTCTTGTGCTCTCCTGTCTCACACCCGGTCTGGCCTACATGGCGCTGGCAATCGCGCACACGCCCGCGTTGGTAGCGTTACTGGTAGTGCTGGTTGCGGCAACACCTGCCTGGAGAGAGCCAGTTGTGCATAATGAGTTGAACATCCGCCTCACCAACGGCTCCCGTGCCACCGCGCTCTCCGCGCTCTCGTTCATCGGCACGCTCAGCGGCGTCGCGCTCAATCCACTGATCGGCAAGGCAGGCGACCTGGGTTTGAACATGGCAGGCGTGAGTATCGGCCTGGGGCTGGTCGCGCTCTGCGTGCTGGTGCCGTTTGTCGTCGGGAAGCATTGATGACCCGATTGATGTGGTACTATATGACGATGAACTGTGTGCTGTCCTTCCCCTACGGAGCTATATGACCATGACCAGGAAAACGCGAATTATTGTCACGATTGCGCTTATGCTGGGTATCTCGCTGGCCTCGCTGGATGCCACCATCGTCGGGACCGCGCTGCCCAGTATTATCGGTAAGCTGGGTGGCATCACGCTCTACCCATGGGTCTTTTCCGTTTACCTGCTTACCTCGACGACCACCGTGCCTGTCTATGGTAAACTGGCGGACCTGTATGGGCGCAAGCCGCTCTTCCTCTTCGGCTCAACGCTCTTTTTGATCGGCTCCATTGCCTCCGGGGCGGCGCAGTCGATGGAACAGCTTATCATCTTCCGCGGCATCCAGGGTCTGGGCGCGGGTGCCGTGCTGCCGATAGTGCTCACGATCATTGGCGATATCTTCGAGCTGGAGGAGCGCGCCAGGGTGCAGGGACTCTTCAGTGGCGTCTGGGGCGTATCGAGCGTCCTGGGTCCGGCCCTTGGCGGCCTGATCGTCGATCACTTCTCGTGGCGCTGGGTGTTTTATATCAACATCCCCTTTGGCCTGCTCTCGATGGTTCTGCTGGCCCTGACCTTCAAGGAACACGTCGAGCGCAAGAAGCATATGATTGATTACATCGGGACGCTCACCCTGACATTTGGCATCATTGCCCTGCTGCTCGCGCTGCTACAGGGTGGCACCGCCTGGGCCTGGAATTCGCTGCCCAGCATCAGTTTATTCATACTCTCAGTGGTATTGCTGGCGCTCTTCTTGTTGCAGGAGAGCCGAGCCGCCGAGCCGATCCTGCCGCTGACGCTGTTCCGCAATCGCATTATCTCCATTGCCTGCATCGGGAATGTTGTGCTGGGCGTGACGCTGTTTGGCATCTCGTCCTACATTCCGCTCTTCATGCAGGGTGTCAAGGGAGGTAGCGCCACCAGCGCCGGCTTCGCGCTCGCGCCAATGTTGTTGGCCTGGACGGTCTCGTCTTTCTTCAGCGGCAGGGTCGCGGTGCGCTCCGGCTATCGCCTCGCCGCGGCTATCGGAGGCTTCCTGGCGACCATCGGGGTGGGCCTGTTGCTGTTCTTCAACACGGCTACCAGCCTGCCTTTCATTATAGTCGCGATGTTTATTACCGGCTTTGGCCTCGGTTTCTCCAGTCCGGCCTACCTCATCTCGGTGCAGAACGCGGTCCCCTGGAACCTGCGCGGCGTGGCGACCGCCTCGAATCAGTTCTTCCGCACGATTGGCGGGACCATTGGCGTGGCCGTGATGGGCGCGATCCTGAACGCGCAGATGGCCACGCGCTTCGCGCCGATCTTTGCCCGCTACGCCGGCGACGCCGCGCGGCTGCCCAAAGATGTGGCCCCGGAGAACGCCCTGCTCACACCCGGCGTGCGTGCCGCGCTCTCCCCTGACTTCCTGGCCCAGTTGCAGAACGCGCTCTCGCAGAGCCTCTTCTGGGTCTATCTGCTCATGCTTGTGCTCTCCATCATCGGACTGGCTATGATGTTCCTGCTGCCCGGCGGGAGTGCCGAGGAGCACGCCTATAAGGCACCGAGCGCGCTGGAGCATATCGCGTAACCATCGTAGTTTGAGGCATAAATTGCTCAAAACGGTGGGCGGGATACGTACTTCAGATACATGCAGAGAAATAGCCCATATTGCCTATCGCGGAGACGTTTTTATTATGCTATACTGCCACTAGAAGACCCGGATAAAAAGTTGAGGAGGATAGTATGGCGGGTATATGGGATAGCGCAATGAAGAATCTGATCAGCGTCGATCCACAGGACTTTGTCTCATGGTTGATACCCGGAGGAAGGTTCATTCGCGAACTCACTCCGCATTTGAAGCGACGCCACATTGACGCTGATGGCCTGTATGATATTATTATTAATGAGCGGCATGCCTTGTTGCATGTTGAATTTCAGAAAAAGGCCGAGACCGATATGGCGGCGCGGCTGTGGGAGTACAACACCCGCGCGACGCGCCAGAACAAGCAATCCGTGCGCTCGTTCGTGATCTACCTGAAGAAGTGCAAGTGCGCGGAGTCGCCCTTTCTTCAGATGTTCCCAGATGGGCGCGAGATCCACCGGTTCAACTTCGATGTGATCAAGCTCTGGGAGCTGCCGACAGAGGGACTCAAGCAGGCAGCGCAGCCCGGTTTGCTGCCCTTGCTGACGCTCACCAAAGAGGGGGCGCGGCGCGAGGTGGTGGATGATATTATCGACAAGCTGCTTCCCCTGGAGGAAGAACCGGGCAGCGAGCTGCTCTATATTGCGTATACGTTAGCGGCCCTTGTCTTCACGAGCGAGCAGGATCGCGCGTGGTTAAAAAGGAGGTTCGAGATGTTGGGAGATATTCTAGAGGACTCCTGGGCGCACCAGGAGTTTATGCAGAAGATGCGCGACAAAGGCCTTGAGCAGGGACTTCAGCAAGGCCGGGAGCAAGGCCGGGAGCAAGGACTTCAGCAAGGCCGGGAGCAAGGACTTGAGCAGGGACGATTGGAGGAACAGCGGGAGATGCTTGTCGAGATTGTCAAGGCGCGTTTCCCGGATTGTGTAGCCCTGGCGCAAGAAGTTGTGAGAGTTGTAGATAATCCTGATGCCTTGCGCCATGTCAATATCAAGATTAGCATCGCGCGATCCGAGGACGAGGCCCGGCGGCTGCTCCTGAAAATGCACCCTGAAAGTAACTGACCCGGTACTAACAAATAGCTACATCCAGTCCTCCATTCTTGCAGGGTACCTTGCAAGAATGGAGGACTATGCTTCTCCTCGCTATCAAGCAACCAGTTCCGCGCCTTCTCTCTTAGGATCATTCACCAGGCGCGATACGGCGCGCGCCGTCATCTGGTCGGCCGCATAGGGCGCGAGGAAGGGCAGCAGGGCCTGCTCGTCGTGCAGCGTGGTGTCGAGCCAGGCTTCGCGAGCGGCGGCTGAGAGGATGGCGGGCATGCGGTTATGCACGGGAGCCACCACATCGTTCGGCTGCGTGGTGATAATGGTGCAACTGCGGATCGCGTGACCATCCGGGCTTTTCCACAGGTCCCACAAGCCAGCGAAGGCAAACGGCTCCTTGCTCTTCAAGGTGAAGTACACAGGCGTTTTGGAGCCGTTCTCGCTCTTCCACTCGTAAAAGCCATCGGCCACGACCAGGCAACGCCTTGAGCGCAGCAGTCGCTTAAAACTGGGTTTCTCGGCCAGCGTCTCCGCCCTGGCGTTGATCATCTTCGAGCCGATAGCCTCCTCTTTGGCCCACGAGGGGATCAGCCCCCAGCGCAGCCACTCAAGGTGCGCCGTGTCATCACTCACGATGGAGACTACCTCCTGCGTCGGCGCGACATTATAGCGCGGCTGTGCCTCCAGCACGGGCGCAACGCCGAATACTTGAGCCACAACGTTGATATCGGTGATAAGTGTGTAACGACCACACATGATTTGCCTCCTACCTCGATAAGATCCGCTTGTCTACTTATCTTATAGTATTCTTTTTGTACACGCTGAAAACGGTAGAGAGGTGGCAATTCTGGGGGCTAGCAAGCAGAGTGTTTCAGCAGGGGCAGGTAGATGGAAGAGGACAATGCGGAAATCCGTTTTTTTTATATGCGTCAGAGAAGGCGCGTTTTTTCCTTTGAACTGAGATTTCATTTTTTGTTTTTTTATATGGGACGAGGCAGAGTTGCTGGCAAGCTGCGAGGCTATAAAAGCTTTTTTTTCTTCTGGCCGTGCTGGCACTTCTACAAAAGATCTGTTTTTTTGAAGGGACAATCCAGGCCAGTGGTTGTGTAACTGGGGAAGCAGAGAAACGTCATCGGGCGCCACTCGCAAGGGGACCGTGTAGCCGGGCTGGCTGGCCTCCAACTGGCTGCAATACTCGGTCCAGTAGAGGGAGAGATCGAAGCCCGCCGGGCGCGTGAAGCGCTCTTCAGTGACGCTGACCGCTTGAATACGGGAGACGCGATACATGTTTCTTGTGCCTGCCGCCGCGCCCACCAGATACCAGATGCTGGCTTTGGCAACCAGGCCGTATGGCTCAACGAGCTGCTCGCTACATGGGCCGCGACCCTCGCGATAGGTGAGTAGGAGTTTGCGTTCCTGCCATAGCGCTGCCTGGAGTGTTGGCAAATGGGGCAGGGCTTCAGCTGCGTGGTGCCACCAGGTGGCATCCAGGTGGACGCGCTGGCGCATCTGCTCGGCGTCGTGGCGTCGGGTCTCGGGGAGGGCCGCTGCAAGTTTCAGCATAGCTTCATCCAGCGCCTGGCCCAGACCCAGATCGGCTAGCGGACTTGTCATACTGAGCAGGAACAGCGCGCGCACCTCGGCCTCGTCTAAGCCGGTCAGGTCTGTCTGGTAGCCGTTCAGCAGGTCGCAGCCACCGCCCGGTCCGCGTTCGGCGTAGACCGGCACGCCGGCTATACTCAGAGCCTCCAGATCGCGGTAGATCGTCCGCTCCGAGACCTCCAGCCGCTCTGCCAGATCGCGGGCCGTCATGCGCCCCCTGGTCTGTAGCAACATCAGCAGCGAGAGGAGTCTGTCTGCACGCATGTATAACCTCCATGGTGAATAAGGGGACCATCTCCAAGTATACCATGGGGAGGCTAGATTTGCCAGAATTGAACGGCGGAACTCTCCCTATGCACATCGAAGTTATCTGTCGATACTATATGCATAGAGTTGTTCCTACGCTCTTCCATAAGAGCCGAAAAAGGAGTTCATATGCGTCGTTGGAAAATCTTAGCATCTATAGGGTCCATCCTGCTTCTAGTCGTTCTAGGAGCCATCTTACTCGTAAATGGCTGGTCTGTAGTCCACCGGGCCCCTCAAGGGCACCTATCGGCCAGGCAAGGGACTAGCTATTATGTCTCGCCTACTGGCAGTGATACCGGAGTCGGGTCAAGCAGCCAGCCTTTTGCAACTATCCAGAAGGCAGCTTCCGTAGCTACCGCTGGCACAACCGTGCATGTCCTACCAGGGACATATACGCAATCGGTGTACAATACAGCAAATGGTACTGCGCTGGCGCGTATTACCTTCATCTCGGATGTGAAATGGGGAGCGAAAGTAGTTACGCATGGCATACGGACCTCGTGGACGAACTATGCAAGTTATGTAGACATTCAGGGCTTCGACATCACTGGCGATGGCGATATCGGCATTAATGACTACGGATCGTACGTGCGTATTATCGGGAACCATGTTCACAACTATGCTATTGCCTCCTGTGGGATCAATGGGGCGGCTGGTATTGACGACTCAGAAAATAGTGGGAACCATGATAACTCGGTGATTGGGAATGTTGTCGATCACATCGGGCCCCCCCTGAGCACCTATTGTAACCTGGATCAAGGCATTTACCATTCCACGCCTAACGGCTACATTGCCAACAATATTGTGTATAGTATCGCGGCCTACGGTCTTCATACATGGCATTCGGCAACCGGTGTTACTATGGTCAACAACCTGGTTTTTAATTGTGGTGCGGGCGGGATCATTGTCGCGGCGAACCATGTCATACCGGACAATTTTCTCGTTGCTAACAATATCGTCATGCATACTCACAACGTTGGCATCTACGAGTATGGGCAGACAGGCATCCATAACAGGTACCTCAACAACCTGGTATATGCCAATCCCACAAACATCTTAGTACAACGTAGCACGGAAGCCCAGGGAACGCTGACGGTTGATCCTCATCTTGTCAACTATCAACCCGATGGCAGCGGAGATTATCATCTGGCGGCCGGAAGCCCGGCTATCGCTGCCGGTATCAGCGTACAAGCAGCTTCGGTTGATATAAACGGCAATGCTCGCGTGGTAGGCAGAGCCTCGGATCTAGGTCCGTATGCCTACGGAGGTGCGAATGTCGCTACAATTGTGAAGAAGCTCATTGCTAAAAAGAGGTTTTAGCAAACGGATGACCCGGTCCGCGTAGGGGCGATGCAAGCCATCGCCCAATAAGCGTCAAGGTAAGGGCAAGAATCGATGGGCCGTCTCCGCGAATCCGTAGGGCGTGGCTTGCCTCGCCAGTCACCTGGAACCGCCCGGCGGG
>JALYTT010000342.1 GCA_030854145.1 Chloroflexota bacterium
CCATTGCCGTCCACATGGGGCGGTCAGAGGCCGGCGTTCCAAATTTTGCCGGCTACGCCATAGGATATCGCATTGTCCGTCGCTATCTCCAGCGCACAGGCAAATCAGTTGCCGAAGCCACATTTCTACCTTCTCACGAGATCATTGCAGAATCTGGCTTTTTCCAGTAGGCATATGCAGAAGCCGAAAAGAAGGTCTGCTCTCGTCCCGTAGGGTGGCTTGCCTCGCCCTACGGATTCGGCCCCTCCACCAATAGCAACCCGCCAACACAGTCTTCATACAACATGCGACCACCGCTGAACTGCGGCTGATCGAGGCACCAGCGCCCCAGGGCTTCTAGTTTCGCGCGCGAGAAGAGCTGCTCATGGCCATAGGCCGGCTCCGGCTCACCGGACTCGTAGGGCACGGCAATGATCAGGCACCGGGGTGTCGCCTGCAACAGGTTTGCGAGCACGCGGTACATCGCAGCTTCGCTAAAATGTTCAAGGACATGCAGCGCGACCACGGTATCAAAGTGTCCCAGGTTCCTTACATCGTCTGTGAGTAGATCGGCTTGCGCGAACTGCACGGTTGCCAGGCGCCGCTCTTCCGCGATGGCTCTGACTACCGGGAAGGCATCAACGCGAATATCGACGCCCAGGACCGTTGCCAGTGCAGGGACACGCTCTCCCACAACCAGGGGCAAAAATCCAAAGGAGCAGCCAGCATCAAGAAGACGCGGTCCAACGGACCAGGCACACACGCGTTTATATAGTGTGGCAAAGACCTCAACCGGCGATGCGCTCACAGGCGCATGCTGCTCCGTTGAGATAAGGTGGTGGTAGCGTGCCAGGGTGTTGGTGGCGAAGAGCTGCCAGGCGCGTTGAGGCTCGCGAGGAGTAAGCGAGCCGACCACGGCGCCAAACACAGCCCCGAAGCTCTCTGGATCTGGCAGCAGGCCACACGGTTTCAATTCTTCTATGAAGTAGCCACCGAGGTCGCCGTCTATGGCTTCAGGGGCGAACCAATGCACTACCACAGTCGGGCCGGTCGGGCGCGAGCCGACCAGGAAGTGCGGGGTCTCTTGAAGCTGGCAGCCCTGCCGGACAAGGCTCTCTTTCAGGGAGGCACGATTGACGCGATAGGCATTGATACCGATGATGTGGCCCACGGTGCAGGCGCGCTCCTGGATAGGCACACTTTTCGGCCTTGCAGAACGTGGGGAGTTGGCCAGATCTTCACTGGTAGCTTGCGTATGGGAAACTTCAGATTCCTTCATAAATATATGCACCTCTATAGCACTATTGCACTGACACAGGTTATGTGACTGATGGACCATATCTCGCGTAGGGATTCGGCTTGCCGCATCCGTGGGACAGGCCTCTCCCGCCCTCGCAAGCGAGGCCCCACACGGACGCGGCAAGCCGGGTCCCTACGCGACAAACACGGCCCCACACGGACACAGCAATAAAGGTCATATCGCAGCAATAAAGGTCATATCGAGGCATTATACAACTGGAATCTCCTCGCGACCAGGATCTCCAGAAAAGATGTAAGTATTTTAACATTCAAGTGATAGGATACCGGCATAGGCATAAACATCAATGAAGGAGAGCAAAGTAGATGTCTATTGACGAGGCACAGGTGAACGAAGAGGTGGCCCATGACAGGCCCCAGGGGAGCTTCTGGGAAGTGCTGACTGTGTTCACACGGCTGGGTCTGACCTCCTTTGGTGGGCCGGTGGCTCACCTGGGCTACTTCCACCAGGAAGTGGTCGTACGCCGGAAATGGCTCGACGAGCAGAACTACGCGGACCTGCTGGCTCTATGCCAGTTCTTGCCCGGTCCTTCCAGCAGCCAGATGGGTATCGCGCTGGGTATTACACGCGCCGGGCGTTGGGGAGGACTGGCCGCCTGGCTCGGTTTTACGCTCCCCTCCGCCATCGCGCTGACGATCTTTGCGCTGCTCACCAATGATATCCACGGTGTGGCGCAGGCCGGATGGCTGCATGGGCTGCTGGTGGTCGCAGTCGCCGTGGTGGCACAGGCGGTGTGGGGCATGGCCACAAAGCTCTGTCCCGACCGCCCACGCGCAACGATCGCGCTGCTGGCGGCCATCGCCATCCTGCTGTGGCCGGTAGCCATGACGCAGATCCTCATCCTGGTCGCTGGTGGACTGCTCGGTTGGCGGTTCCTGCGCAGCGCGGAGATAGTCAAGCCCTCGGTCCTGCCCCTGGCGGTGCCGCGCCGGCTGGCAATTGCCTGCTGGATCATCTTCGGCAGCCTGCTCATTGGTCTCCCGCTGCTCCGCCTGCTGGTACCTGACCAGGCGCTCGCGCTCTTTGACACGTTCTTTCGCACAGGCTCGCTGGTCTTCGGGGGCGGGCATGTGGTCTTGCCGCTCTTGCAGCGCGAGGTGGTGCCAGCCGGCTGGGTGACCAACGATCAGTTCCTCACAGGCTATGCCGCCGCGCAGGCCGTCCCTGGGCCGCTCTTCACCTTCTCCGCCTATCTGGGGGCCGTGAGCAAGCCCGCACCCAATGGCTGGCTTGGCGCGCTGATCGCCCTGGTGGCTATCTTCCTGCCTTCCTTTCTGATGGTGATCGGCATCCTCCCGTTCTGGAACCACCTGCGCACCATCGAGGCATTCCAGTCGGCGCTACGAGGCATCAATGCCGCCGTGGTGGGTATCCTGCTGGCGGCGCTCTATCAGCCGATCTGGACCAGCGCCATTCACGCCCCCAGCGATTTCGCCCTGAGCCTGCTGGCATTTGGACTGCTGGTGATCTGGAAGGTGCCACCCTGGATCGTTGTTGTGCTTGCCGCACTCATTGGCGCTGGCTTGAGTGTGCTGTAGCGACAAAACATGTGCAATGGGCGAAAGATGCTCCATGGTCTTGCCACGGCTTTCGCCTATTCCTTTTGCTGCGTGTTTTATTGTAAATGACTCATTCGGCCAACGAACGATATTTAGATATTATTAAGTATTGTAAAAAGCATCAAGATGTCTTACAATATTTATAAATATATCACATCAAATTGTCATAGATTATAACTAGCGTTTTAATAAGGGGCATCTGGTTGTAACAGCTACGGCCTGATGTATCTATTCATACAAGGAGGGGTAAGTGGGGCTGGTCAGTAAAGGTAAGCGCGATACTAATAGCATAGGAAGTATTAGCGAATCGGCTATCGTTACTCGATTTCTACAACTTGGCTATGAGGTTCTTACTCCCTACGGTAGGGACCAGCGCTATGACTTAGTAGTTGAAAATGCAGACGAGCAATTTTCGCGTATACAATGCAAAACAGGGAAGGTTGAAGATAATGGAACGGTAATGGTGTTTAATACGGCAAGCCACAACGTCGCTACAAAAAAACAGGCAAATGCGACATTATCGAGAACAATGTGAATATTTTGCTCTCTACTGTGCAGAACTCAAGAAGGTATACCTTGTTCCAGTGAGTGAGGTTGCTACTACCAGAGCGCACCTTCGTCTTACCCCGCCAAAAAACAAGAACCAGTATGGATACAAAATGGCAGCAGATTACGAGTTATAAATGGGCCCAGCTGGGATCGAACCAGCGGCCAAGGAGTTATGAGCTCCCTGCTCTAACCACTGAGCTATGGGCCCTTGCGAGACGCATTGTACCATATGTGGCACAGTTTGAGAAGCCCTGAACCCCATCTCTCTCCCTGTAGAGAATCTCTCTCCTGCCGATAGCTTGTTACAACAACAGATGATGTGTCTGTGTTTCAAGTAGCAGGGAGAGATCTCATTGATGAAACGATTTTTGCCACGCGCCAGCGATCTACGTACCAGCAGCTGGGCTTCCTGGGGCATCATTCTGACAATGGTGGTTATCTACCTGATTCCCTACCTGATCCCAGATCTGGGGCTTATCAATATTCCTCCCTATAGCGCACTTGGCTTTATTCCTATCATCGTAGGCGCCTTTCTGCGAGGATATAAAGGCAGCATGCTGGCCTGGGCGCTTATGCTGGGCGGTGTCTCCTGTTTCACTGTAGGCATCTATGGGGGACATTGGCCGGCCGCGTACACTGCCGGCTTACTGATAGGAAATTTGATTGCGCTACTGCTGGGGCTGGCCGTCTCCTACTTCTTCTCCATCAATCGACGCTTAGGTTCTGCCATGAGCCAGCTCGCGGAGGTACATGCAGTCGTTGCGCAGCAAGCGCTCACCGACGCGATGACGGAGCTTCCGAACAGGCGGGCGATCTACCAGGATCTGCAACGGGAGATCGAGCGCTCAGGCAGGTCTGGGCTCCCAGTCTCACTGCTCTTCTTCGATGCGGACCACTTCAAGCACGTCAATGATACCTATGGGCATGCTGTGGGAGATATCGTGCTTCATCAGATAGGGGTACGAGCCTCAACGGTACTCAGATCACCGGATACACTTGGGCGCTTTGGTGGAGAAGAATTCGTGGTCATCCTGCCAGACACCACAGCGGAGCAGGCGCAGCCTATTGCGGGGCGCGTACGGACAGCGATTGCGAGCCATCCATTGGTAGCAGCCGAGGTGGATGGTGGCGTTCCAACCACGGTCAGCATGGGCGTCGCCACCTTCCCCACTGATGGTATGACCTGCGATGACTTACTTGAGCAGGCTGACCAGGCTATGTATGAAGCCAAGCGCTCAGGACGCAATCGAGTGTGCCTTGCCTCGGCAATACGGCAACCGCATCTGGAAAAGGGCGCCTTCTCCCCTTTGAAAAGGGAAGAACCAGCAACCACTCTCTAACTGATAGTATATGAGAAAAATGGTAAAAGATACCTCTACTGTATCAAAAAAATGTGGAGGTGGCAGCTTGCTCTCTCTGGTCTCTCTCCTCTTTTCATGTTTTCATACTGACGGGTTTAGATGAAAAAGCGTATTTTCGTGTGTTACTACCTATGAAAATGTGCTATACTATCAACAATCCATAGTATGGGATAGTCTTCCTCCCGTTGAAGCAAGTGGGACAGGCGAGAGAGGGATGCTCGCGAACAGGAAACGCCGCTTTGAGAGAGACGCGAGCAAACCAGGGATATGGACAGCTTTACTGCTATCTGTCAAGCGGGAGAAGCATGACGACTCCAGAAGTTTATAGCTATGTGCGAGTGCAAGGATAATCTATGGGTAGCTCTTACAATAGAGCGGCCTGTAGAGATTAAAGCTACTTTTATAGGGCCGCGCCGTTATCCTTACACATGGCGCGGTCACAAATTTTTGCCAGGGGGCATTCAATGGAGAATGAAGTAACGATACGGATTGGTGGCGAGTCTGGTGAAGGGACGATCTCGGGCGGCGATATACTCACATCGGCCGCGGCGCGCTGGGGATACCATGTGTTTACCTTCCGCACCTTCCCGGCCGAGATCCTCGGCGGACCCTGTATGTTCCAGGTTCGCATCAGCGACCATCCAGTCAAGTCCATGGGCGATTACGCCGATGTGCTCATCTGCCTGAATAAGGAAGCCTATGATCGCAATGTGAGCGATCTGCAGCCGGGCGGTGTGCTGATCTACGATCCATCAGACTTTACGCCTGAGAGCAGCGATTTTATCACCTACGCGGTTCCCTTTAATGAGCTGGCCCGCAAAGAGGTACAGCTTTTCCAGACGAAGAACATGGTCATGCTGGGAACCATTTCAGGCCTGTTCGGGCCGCCCTTAGAAGCGATTGTCAATGTGGTAGAGTCGAAACTCTCTCGATCGCGCAAGTCGAACCCGACCCTGATGGAAAAGAACATGCTGGCCCTTGAAGTCGCCAGCAAATATGTCACCGAGCAGATAACCAAGAGAGACCCCTATCATCTCAGCCCCGTTGAGAAGGCCAACCGCGTGGTGCTGAATGGTAACCAGGCGGTGGTAGCGGGCGCGCTGGCGGCGCACTGCCGCTTCTTCGCCGGGTATCCGATTACGCCCGCGAGCGATATCATGGAGGGCATGGCGAAAGAGCTGCCGCCTCTCGGAGGGACCTTCCTGCAATCAGAAGACGAGATCGCGGCGCTGGCTGCGGTGATCGGCGCCTCCTATGGCGGCGTGCGCTCAATGACCGCGACCTCAGGCCCTGGCTTCTCGCTGATGACCGAACTGATCGGGCTGGCCTCGATGGCTGAGCTGCCGGCGGTGATTATCGACGCGCAGCGCGCGGGTCCCAGCACAGGCATGCCAACCAAGATGGAGCAATCCGACCTGAGCTTTGCCCTGCACTCAGGCCACGGCGATGCACCGCGCATGGTGGTGGCCCCCGCCAACGTCGCCGATTGCTACAGCCTGATCGGGCTGGCCTTCAACATGGCCGAGCGCTACCAGATGCCCGTCCTTTACCTGACCGACCAGTCCCTGACAGCCCGCGTGGAGAGCGTGGACCGCGAGGCCTTTAAGCCGCTGGCCGTGCAAGAGCGTGTGACGTACAGCGAGGTCGCGGCCAATGGGCATAGCACCAATGGCAATGGGAAGACCGAGGCGGCAGCGGCGATGGCCCATAGTTTTGCACGCTACGCCTATACCGCCAGCGGCATCTCGCCCATGACGGTTCCCGGAGCCGGCGCTTCTCCCTACGTAGCGACCGGCCTGGAACATGATGAGCATGGACACCCCGACTACGAGCCGGAAGATCACACCGCGATGATGGAGAAGCGCTTCCGCAAGCTGGATACCGCCGCCGAAGAACTGCCTCAACCTGAGCGCTACGGAGACCCGGACGCCACCATCGGGATCATCGGCTGGGGTTCAACCGAGGGCTCCATCCAGGAGGCGGTTGATCGTGCGCGCGAGAAGGGCTACAAGGTGGCAGCGCTGCACCCCAGAATCCTCTCGCCCCTGCCTGACCGCGCCATTAAGGACTTTATTCGTTCCGTGAAGAGCGTCATTGTGCCGGAATGCAACTACTCCGGCCAGTTGGCCAATCTGCTAGGTGCGAAATACGGCTTGCAGGCCATTCGTGTGAATAAGTTTGGGGGTATCCCATTCACCGCTGGAGAGATTCTGCGGGCAATTGAGGAGGTTAGCTAAATCGTGGTTCAGTCAACATTTTCTCCTACGCTCAAAGATTATAAGAGCGAAGTCAAACCGACGTGGTGCCCAGGATGTGGTGACTTTGGTGTCCTCAATGCCACCTATCGCGGTCTGGCCAATCTCAAATTGAAGCCAGACGAGACCGTCGTCGTCTCGGGTATCGGCTGCTCCAGCCGCATGCCGCATTTCATTAAGACCTTTGGCTTCCACAGCGTGCATGGGCGCGCGCTACCACTGGCACAGGGTCTGAAGATGGCCCGCCCGGACCTGACGATTGTGGCCGTCGGCGGCGATGGCGACTTCTTCAGCATCGGCATCGGCCACTTTGTGCATGCCGCGCTGCGCAATGTGGACCTGACCGCCATTGTGATGGATAACGAGACGTATGGCCTGACGAAAGGCCAGACATCGCCCACATCGCCGCATGGACACACCACCAAGTCGACACCCTACGGCCTGCTGGCCTCGCAGTTCAACCCGATTGCGACCGCCCTCTCCCTGAACGTCAGCTTCGTGGCACGCGGCTATTCAGCCAAGCCAAAAGAACTGGCCACCATGATCGAGCAGGCTACGAACCATCGCGGCTTCTCGTTCATCCAGGTGCTCAGCCCCTGCCCAACGTTCTATAATACGTTCGACTCCTGGGATGCCGCCGTCACCCCCATCCCGACCACCCACCAGACAGCCGATCGCCTGGGGGCGTTGGGCCTGGCCATGGATACCGACAAGCAATACGTCGGTATCTTCTACCAGGAAGAGCGTCCAACGATGGACAGGGCCGTACACGAGATAGCGCAGCAGAAGAAAGAGTTCGATATCAACACGTATATGCAGCGCTACGTCTAAGACCTGAGATGTAGGG
>JALYTT010000343.1 GCA_030854145.1 Chloroflexota bacterium
ATGGGAGAGTGACTCTCTGATTACATGGGCACCAGGGAGCATGTATCGTTTGCTGGCTTGTCTCAGCTCGACATATCCCCAGGGAGGGGTCAGAAATGTAGGGGCGTTCCCTTGCGGGCGCCCTGTGACCTGACGCGCTTTGGAATCTGACGCGACTCTATGCTGCCTTCACAATCACGACGATGGGCAGTTGCGCGACCGAGTCGATCTGCACGTGCTGGCTGCCGGCGTTCACATAGAGGCCCGTGGAGGCGCCGCCATCGAGGTTGAGCGCGCTATCGATAGACAGGTCGGAGGCCAGCAGCAGATCGGCGAACTCGTCGAGCGAGAAGGCCAGGCCGGGGCTGGTGATGAACAGAAGGCGTCCCTGCCTGTCTATGGCTACCACGCTGCGGCGGGAGCTGGACGCGTCGGCACTGAATTGCGCGCGCTTGCCTCCGGGCAGGATCAGCATCGGGGCCGATTGCGTGGCCTGTTGCAGGCCCCCGCCTGGAATGTAGGGGTGCTGGCTGAGCGCTCGGAGTTGCACTTGTCCCTGGGCAGTGACCACCAGCATGCCGCCAAAGCCGGTATAGGAGGTGCCGAAGCGCTGGCCATCGGAGACGATGAGGCCGGTAGCCTTGTTCTTATCATCGAAGTAGCCGCCGTTGATGATGGCCGTCGCGTGCTCTTTCTGCATCCAGGCGCTCATCAGCAGCGGTTGATCGGGCTGGTAGGCCACACGCAGCTTGATGTGGCGCGGGTCGAAACGCACAATTGTGATACCATCCTCGTTGCCGCTGGGGCCTTTCCAATCTTCGTAGCGCAGCTCGACGCCGGGCGCCGCTGCAATCCACTGATTCGGGGCCGCCGTAGTTGGACCAGCGGCTGTGCTGGTCGCCGAGGATGGGCTATTGGTGCTTATGCCTGGCAGATCGCAGGCGCATAGAGTGCAGCATGCCAGAAAGCAGAGCAGCACGCCAAGTTTATATCTATATCTCGATGGCATTAAATGTACCTTATGTTAAGCGCTGCTACACTGTTTCGTTGTCAGGTCACAGCGGATCGTGGCGTGATCGAACTTCTGGGTGATGTTGGGAGTCTGGGAAACGTCCGGCATCCCGCGTGGGTAGCCGAACTTCGCCAGGCCGCCGTTCTGATCATAGTATGTCAGAATAGGGCCAGTGATGCTATAGCCGGTATAGATGTAGTATCGCCCGTGGTCGGGGGTGGGAACGGTATTCTCCTTCTTGTCGCGTGCGAAGTAGTTTGACTGGTTATCGAAGGGGATCGGGTGCTGGAAATCCACGTCGTAGGGGGAGATCCAGGTGAAATCGCTGAAGCCCCAGTTCAGCAGATCGCGCATATCGGTCCAGAAGTCTTTGCTGTGTATCACCACTCCGATCAGGTGATGATGGTTGCGCACGCACGAGATGACCTGGACGAAATTTTTGCCCCCATCCCAGCCGGGTTTGCCGGCGTCAACGCCGGGGTACCACCACAGGAATTGGTTGCCGTTGAGCGCGAAACGTTCCGGGTGGCCAGGACCCTTGGCGATATGATAGATGCGCGTCCCTGTCATCTGGCGGATGAGCGGGATACTCAAGCTATAGCGTCCCAGGATAGCGAGATCGTGGGCGCTGGAGTAGTGGCCGGTCTGCATCAGTCCATGGGGGTTCATGAAATGGCTATCGTACATGCCCAACTGGCGCGCCTTCTGATTCATCAGTGCCGCGAACTGGTCGAGATTGCCGCTTACACCGTCGGCGACGGCCACGGCGGCATCGTTGCCCGAGACCAGCAGCATAGCGTACATAAGATCGCGCAGGGAGTACGTCGCGCCTGGCTCTAAGCCAAACTTCGTGCCATCAGGAGCAAGCTGGCCGATGTCATGAAGGATGGTACTATTGATCGTAATCGACTGATCGGGATTGCCGTGTTCGAGGGCCACAACGGCCGTCATCAGCTTGGTTGTGCTCATTTCAGGCAGGTGCATAAAGGGATTGTGGGCATAGAGCGTCGCGCCGGTATCCGCGTCCATCACGTAGGCGGCAGTCGCGAACACAGCCGGTGGGGGATACCTGCTATCCGCTGGCGTGATCACAAGTTCATGCGGGTTCTTGGGCGGTGCCTGCCCAACCGATGAGGAACCAGGTTGATTGCTGGGACCATTCAGCGGGTTAGTGGCAGTGGCGTGGCTGGAAAAGACGTTCATCATCAGTGGGATGAGGCTGAGCAGTATCACCAGCACCAGGCCTGCGAGAAGCAAAAACAGCTTATTGTGGCTCAGATCGTTCAGGCGAGCCATGAATGATGGTGGGCGGCGCGGCGTCGGTGCGGAGCGTGGGCGATGCAGAGGTGGCGCTGGCATATACGCAGACGGCCGCCGCTGCGGGGTTACCGTAACCTTGCCGGTTGGATGCGGTTGCGGCTGTATAGAGCGTCCAGGGCGTGGTCTCCTGGGCCTGCTCTCCTCATCCTCGTCGATCTCTGGTGGCGCCACCGGAGGCAGGGTATCTTGCCGGTCAATATATAACGATGCCCGTTTGATCTTAGGGATCTGCGGGTATTCATCAGAGTGAAAGTGTTCGGGTGGTTGCTGCCCCGGCTCCGCATACCTGCGTCGTGGGCGTGGGTTGGGTGGCGCCGGGTGATCGTATGCTCCATCCTGTTCGTCGTCGTGTGACGGCGGCTTGCGCATGGCGCTATTCCTCTCCATGGATGATAGGTCAGCATTATTGTTTTCTGTTGCTAGTGTAGCATAGCGGCAAAGGGCTGTCGAGAGCGTGGGTGAGGGTTCCTGAGAGGCGCGTAGCCTATTTTGTGTATGCATTGTCCCCTTGACTCTCATCCTCTATAATGCTACGCTGCATTCAGCAATCGACCTCACTTTTCCCGTTCGAGAGCAAGTGCGAGGAGCCTGTGTTATGCATCTGAGGACAGCGGTCATTCAACTCAATTCGCGTGATAACCCTGCCGAAAACCTGACGGTGGTCGAGCAATTTCTGGAGCGCGCTGGCGCTATGGGAGCGCAGTTTGTAGCGCTGCCGGAGTTCTGGACGTATCTTGGTCCATACAGCGGTTTTGAGAAGGCAGCGCAGACAGTGCCTGGTCCCTTTATCGAGCGTTTGCAAGAGAAGGCGCGCAAGCATAAGATGATTGTGCATGGAGGCAGTATCGTTGAGCGGCACCCGACGTTGCCCGGCAAGTTCTACAATACCTCCGTCCTCATCAACCGCGACGGTGAGATTGTCGCGCAGTACCGTAAGCTCCACCTGTTTGATGTGTGCCTGGCGAACGGCGATAGACACGCCGAGTCCGAGCGCATTGTGGCGGGGGATGAGATCGTCACCGCTGAGATTGATGGGATTACTTTTGGTCTCGCCGTCTGCTATGACTTGCGTTTCCCAGAACTCTTCCGTATACTCGCGTTACGCGGCGCTCAGATCCTGATGGTGCCGGCCGCGTTTACGCTGCACACGGGGCGGGATCACTGGGAGGTTTTGTTGCGGGCGCGAGCCATCGAGAATCTATGTTACGTGGTGGCCCCGGCGCATATCGGGTCATATCCTCCGAACAAGCAGTGTTTCGGCCGCTCGCTGATCGTTGACCCCTGGGGATTGGTGCTGGCGCAGGCGCCAGATGAGCCAACGGTGATGCTGGCCGAGATTGACCTGGCGCGTATCGAGCAGGCACGCGCGCAGATTCCCTGCCTGGAACATCGCCGCCCAGAGGCCTATACGCACCTCGTCCCGTAGCGCGTGGCTTGCCTCGCCGGGCCCTACACGATGACCTGGCGGATAGTAAAATTGAATATGGCTAGAGGGCATGCTGGTCAGTGGCCCTGAAGCGCCCACCTGGTGAAAGGATGAAACGACTCATGGCGGATATCGCTGCTATCAAACGGCTTATTGACGAGGGCAAGGTCGAGTACATTAAAATTGGCGGGGCAGATATAGAGGGGGTGTACCGGGGCAAGCGGGTGGCGGCGCGTCACTTCCTCAACGGGCTTGAAGAGGGCTTCGCGCAATGTGATGTGATTTTTGGGTGGGATATCGCGGAGAATGTGTTGCCCGACCTCAAATTTAGCAACTGGGAGCACGGGTTCGCGGATATCATCATGAAGCCCGACCTCTCGACCTTCGCGGTAGAGCCGTGGGAGGAGCAGGTGGCGTCGTGTGTCTGCGATCTCTGGACCGAGCACGGCGACCCGGTGACCATCTCGCCGCGCTACGTGCTCAATAAGGTTATGGAGCGGGCGCGTTCATTGGGCTATGAAGCCATCGCGGCCTCTGAGTTGGAGTTCCGTTTCTTCCGCGAGAACCAGGTATCGCTGCGGGAAAAAGACTTTGGTCCGCATTTAACGCCGCTCAATCCGGGCATGAACTGCTACTCCATCAGCCAGTCCAGCGCCGACGACCACCTGCTGGGTCGCATCGCGCGCATGATGCGCGACTATGGGATCGAGATCGAGGGCTACAACCGCGAGCATGGTCCGGGCATGTATGAGATGAACCTGCGCTACGGACCAGCTATTGAGGCGGCGGATAACACCATGTTGTTCAAAACGGGCGTCAAAGAGATCTGCCACCAGATGGGGCTGACGGCCAGTTTTATGGCAAAGTGGAGCGACGAGGAAGATGGGAGCAGCGGGCACTCGCACCTGAGCATATGGGATGCGAACCGCGAGCGTAACCTCTTCTGGGATGATAATGCCGAGGGGCATATGTCCCCGTTAATGCGGCAGTTCATGGCTGGCATGCTGGTGAAGTTGCCCGAATTTATGGCGATCTACGCGCCCATCATCAACTCCTACAAGCGCTACGTCGAGGGGACCTGGGCGCCGTTGAATACCACCTGGGGCCTGGATAACCGCACCTGCGCCATTCGCGTCATCAACAACGGCCGCAAGGCCATGCGCCTGGAGAACCGTGTGCCGGGCGCTGATGCCAACTTCTATCTCGTCTTCGCGGCCATGCTTGCCAGCGGCCTCTACGGTATCGAGCGCCAGCTTGAATTGCCGGCCCAGCTTGCCGGCAATGCCTACGACCAGGCGACGGTGACCGAGGCAGCCGAGCGCAGCCATGTGCAACCGCTGGCCCAGAACCTCTCGGCCTCGACTGACCTGTTGGAGCGCAGCGAGGTGGCCAGGGAGTACCTGGGGGCTGACTTTGTCGAGCACTTCGTGGCCACACGCCGCTGGGAAGTGAAGCAATACGAGAAGGTCGTCTCCAACTGGGACCGCCGGCGTTATCTGGAAATGGTCTAATGACACGTTCTGTTCCTCTGCGAAATGGGGGAGATGCAGGCCTGCATCTCCCCCATTTCGCAGAGGAACAGAACGTGTTGTGTTACACGTCGGCGCCTTCTTCCTCGATCCAGCCGTGCTCCTCGCGGAAATTCAGGCCGTACCGGGTGGCCTCTTGCGCAGTGAGGTAGGGGAGGAGGTGTCCAACGAGGAGTTCGCCGGCCTTGAAGTGCTGGAGATTCTCCTGCGCGCGCTCGCGCATCAGGCGTAAGCCATCTTCGGGGTTGCCGAGCAATTGTTGCAGGTAGGGAAGCACCTGTTCGGCGCGCGCGCGCTTCTGCGGGTGTAGGGGCTGACCGCCCAGAAAGTGCGAGAGTATAAGCAGGTCATCGTCGTGAATCAGGCCCAGGTGCTCACCCCAGAGCATCAGGCGCAGGCCCTGCGCGAGGTGGGAGTCGAATGTGGCCACATTCATCTCGGTATCGTCGCGCATGCCGCGATTATTTAGATTGCCGGAGCCGACCGTTGTCCACAGGTCATCGATGATCGCAACTTTGGCGTGAACGTAGATCGGGCGATAGCGGGCTTTGGGGCCATCGAGCATCGAGGTAGCGAGGCAGAATACCTGCAAACGTCCCTGGGCCACAGCTTCGGGAGCCTCCGCTTTCAGGCGTTCGAGACCGGCATCGGTGAACGCGCGACCAACGTTGGGATGGTCGGGTAGGACGATTGTCACATAGGCGCCGCGTTTCAGCGCCTCGCCTACTTTGCGGATATTGTATTCCATATCCGGGCTATCCACGCTCACCAGGGGGATATCCAGCCCGATGTACGCGCGCAGCCAGAAGTACTGGTTCTCCACGTAGAGGAAGCGCTCGATATTGCCCAGGGCATGCCCATAAAGCTGAGCGATGCCCTGAATGCCGCTGGGAGGATCGAAGCTATAGGTGTGCTGGGGGATCGTGCGCGCAACCTGGGCGATCGTTTTGCTGGGAATGGCGGGCGCGGAGGGATGTTCTGGGACCATCAGGTTCGCATCCAACTTATGGCGTTGCACAACATCGTTCCAGCGCTGGCGGAAATTGAATTCGACATCGCCAGCTATGGGACCTTCAAGGAGCGAATGCGCGTCGTGCCAGGGATGGGGCGACTTGGGTGGGTGTAAACTGCGAAGATGGGACTGGAAGGGATGCGAGTGAGTATCCCAGCGATCGAAATCGTCGCCAGCCTCGATCAGCAGGTCGATGCCGCCGACGAAAGCGTAGAGTCCGTCTACAACCGCGATCTTCTGGTGAAGGGACTCCGCCGGATGGTGCAGAATTCCGTGCGAACTGTCGTCGAGCAGGCAGTTCACACCCACCTGGGTCAGTTGCTCGTGGGCCAGCTTTGGACTGTAATGTGCGAAGACCTCCGGGCACTCCCAGAGCAGCGACCTGACCTCTACCCCTTTGCTTACCGCGTAATGCAGCACGTTCTGCAAGGAAAGCTGCTGGGTCGTCCAGAACGCGATGTCCGCCTCTTGCAGGCTCTCGGCTCGCAACTCGGAGAGCAGCATCTCCTGTTGCGGGCTGCCATCGGGTCCCGCGCGATGGTCGGTGCCGCGCACAAGCTCCATCGTGGCGGTGATGCCCCAGTTCGCCATATAGATATAGCGGCGCGCTTTGAGAAAATGGATGCACATGGTAAGTATAGCTGCGCGACCATCCACAAGGTAGGTCACGCGGGAATCCGCGTGGACGGGTGTATCGCCCTCGGCCCACCAGCGGCCGGTGACGTGTTCTTCGGGGGTTGACATTTATCGGTCCTCCTACATACGATCTAAAATAGCATAGGCATTGATATATTTTGTTAGCATATTGCTCTGATGCTCTCATAGTCTACCACAGGGGTAAAGAGAGGGGTAAGGAGGGTAGGGGTGCCGTTGACAAGCCCGCGTGGGCCCACTTGTAAACGGCGCCCCTACCCTCCTGTCGTCTTATTCGCTGGGTGCTGTAGCAGGTGCGCTGCTGGCGGCGGGGCCGATCCAGATGGTCTGGATATTCACGAACTCGTGTATTCCGAAGGTGGAGAGTTCGCGACCGTAGCCGCTGCGTTTGATGCCGCCGAAGGGCAGGCGGGGATCGGAGGCGGTCATGCCGTTAATGAACACGCCGCCACTCTCCAGGCGGCGCGCCAGCTTGCGTGCGCGCGCGATATCGCGGGTCCACAGGTTGCCGCCCAGGCCGAACTGCGAGTCGTTGGCCAGCTCTATCGCGTGATCGGTGTCGCGGGCGCGAATGACGGCGGCGACGGGGCCGAACGTCTCCTCGCGGAAGAGCGGCATATCGGGAGTCACGCCGGTCACGACGCTGGGGGTATAGAAGTAGCCCTTGCCCTCAAGGGGGTGCCCGCCGGTAGCCACATGGGCACCCATCTTCACTGAGTCGCGCACCTGCTTATCGAGGGCCTCACGCAGGTCGCCGCGCGCCATCGGGCCGACCTGTGTCTCGCGCTGCAAGGGATCGCCTACGTGCAGCTTGCGGGTGGCCTCCACAAACTTTTGCTCGAAGGCCTCGGCGACCGCCTCCACCACGATGAAGCGCTTGGCGGCGATACAACTCTGGCCAGTATTCTGGAAGCGGGCGCGCGCGG
>JALYTT010000344.1 GCA_030854145.1 Chloroflexota bacterium
CGGCGCGGAGATTGCCGCCCTGGTGCAGGAAGAGGCCTTCGACTACCTGGATGCTCCCATCAAGCGCGTCGCCAGCCTTGAGGTCCCCCTGCCCTACTCCAAGCCCCTGGAGCAGGCGGCGTTGACCGGCGCGAAACAGTTGTTGGAGGCCATCGACGAGCTGGCCGTGCGCAAAAGGAGAATTTAACTGCTTTCAAAAACGTGTTTAAATGTATGTATTTCAGAACATTAGCTCCAAAATAGAGTGCTTCAAGGATTTGCTTGCACAGAAGAGTAACGCAAAAATTCTCCTTCGCGTTACTCTTCGTCATCTATAGGGCGAACTTCTTCTAGCTCCCGCTTCAGCCTTTCAACATCAACACGTCTAAAGACGACATTCCGAATGCCTCTACGGTATTTCCGAATACGTTCAGCATCCGCATAGCGATCCAGAGTTCTACGTGTAACCCCTAAAATAGCACATGCTTCATCGGCTGTAACGTATTCTCCTCCGGTGTCTCCGGCCATATTACACCTCACAATAGACAGTAAGAGATGGGTCAATCGTAGCACTTTTAGACGGAAGTTGTCAAGACAGTGACCTAGATGACTGTTCTCGCTTAATTAGAACGATCTGGACAAGTATTGACAGGTCACGAAATGCATGTTATGCTTTCTCTATGCTTCACGGTAGAAGTGGAGAAGTATCGTAGCCAGGTCTCGGAGCGCGTTTCCGTAGGAGAGCAAGCGCAAGCCACACCCTTGTAGTGCATTCTCGTATCCACAGACAGCAAAGCGAGACGGCACAGCAATGCCGTCTCGCCCCACAGTTGTGATGCCCGGTGATTGAAAGCCGCCAGGGCATCACCAGGAGTATAGCATATGACGCTACATCTTGCATCAGCCAATCACGCCCGCTGTGGGCATCACTGGACACCCACCTTCACTCCAGGAGAATCGCTATGCACCCGTTGCGGCATCCGTGCCTATTGCCCTCGTTGCATCTTCTCGTTGGATCTCGTAGGCAAGCCCTTGCACTGGTGTGCCGCGCACAGACCCGCCGTGCTCCCTGTCGCGCCTGGGGCCGCGTCCCCCTTGGGAGGTGGACAATGAGCGGCATCCAATTCGCCATGGAAGACCCGCCCTCTCCCGAAGAGGTGCAGGCGGCGCTTCGCCAGTTCAACACGCCTGTTCGCCAGCGGGCGAGCCTCAAACAAGGTCGCACGTATGCCCCGCTCGCAACAGCGGATGCGGTCACGCGCGAGAGGTGCCCACGGCCACAGCAGAAAGACCGGCACCCCGTCTCGACAACGACAGAGGCGCTCCCCCAGGACCGTCAGCGATCCCACCGCCGTCGGCACGTGCTCCCCTCGCTCAGCGGGAGAACCCTGTTGTACCTGGGCGTCGGCATGCTGGTCATGTTGGCGCTTTGCCTGGTGGTGGTTCCCTGGACGCTCTCGGTGTTCACATCCCTCTCTGATCACTGGACCTATGGCACGGACCGGATCAGTCACCTCAGCGTCAACGTGGGCCATAGCGGACCTAGTGAGTTTCTGGCCGAGGACCTGCACGGCCAGATCCTCGTGATCGAGTTTCCTGCTGCCGACCCTTCCAAGGTGCATGTCTACCAGGTGGCGATGCTTCCCGATGAGTCCACGCCCTCGGCCGTGACGCTTACCGTGCAGGATGTCAACCACGACGGCAAACCCGATCTCATCGTCCAGGTCTCCGGCAGCGACCGGGCGCCGGTGGTCCTCTTCAATAATGGTCACACGTTTCAAGGGGCGGACCCGGCCATCACGCCGGCACACTCCATGATCCCAACTAAAGGAGGCACGAGCAGATGAATCTGATGATTGTGGGCTATGACCTCTTAGGGGTGCTCATCATCCTGCTGGTCATCGGCGTGACGGTGTGGACGCTGCACCGCATGAACGAGATGCAGTTGCGCCGTCAGCGCATTCACTGGCGAGAGGAACTACCTCTGGACAGGAATGGTGTCCCGTTCTACCTGCCCAAAGGCGCGCAGCCTCTGCCCCGGTCGCGCCGTTTGCCAGCGATGAGGCGCTCGCTGCTGGCGGATGCATCTGTGTATGATATGATCCCGGCATGCGACTATGATGATCTCTCTGAGGAAGGAGTCTGATGATGAGAGGACCGAAGATCCACGCGGTGCGTCTCCACACCGACCTGCGCGCCCTGCGCACGCACAAGCAGGCCCTCGACACCGCTCGTGAGCGTTTTAGTGACCTCTATACCGATGTGGACAGTGGGCACTGCCTGGAGACGTGTACGATCCTGCGCGCCTTTCGGGAGGTCATCGGGCGCTGGACGGGCACACGCGCAATGGAGGAAGAATACTCACCCTATGAGACGCTCATCGTGGCCCACTCCCTCGACGAGAAGACGACCGAGTGTCTGCTGCGCGTCCAGGCATTTCGGGAGGACTACCGCCAGATGCGCACCTATGCCCGCTTGCAGGAACAGCACTTCATCTACACGAGCCTCACACGGTTGATCGAGGGGATCGAGGAGATCGAGGCGAAGGTGAGCGAGGCCCGACATGAAGGCGCGCTCACAGAGGGAGTATCGAGCGAGCACGACAGCGAAAGAGAGGATGCCCATGTATGAGTATCGGGACCTGCCTGCTGTGGCATATCCGGGCGACCCGCCCCTGCGTCTCGCGCTCGTTCCGCTGGCGATCCCGCGCGCGGTCCCTCGATGTAGCTTTGTGGATCTGAGTGCTGCCCAATTCACAGTGTGCCGACGCATTGTGAGTCACGAGGATCTCTGCTATGGCTGTGGGCGCCCGTTTTGTGAGGCCCACCGCTCTGAGCAACGCATGGCGCCGCAGGACAGCGAGGATCTGGTGACGCGCCTGTTGTGCCGGGACTGCATCGAGTTGTCCTATGGCGGCCTTGAGCAGGTGCGCGCCTGGCGCCTGCGGTTGAATACGGCCCGGTAGGGACGAGGAAACGAGAGGGGCAGGGAATCGGCCCTGTCCCTCTCTCAGACAAGAAAGTGGTGGAATAAGCCATGTTGGTAAGCAAAAAGATCAGGCTCGACGTCTGCGAACAGGACGTAGCCACCCTGGAATATATGCAAGGAAAATGCCGAGGCCTGTACAACTGGTGGGTGATGCGTTTACGGAATGGGGAGCGATGGCCGGGGTGGGCAGAAGCCAAGAAGACGCTCCAAGCGAGTAAAGCGCATGACCCGGAACTCCGCTGGGTCTACAGCAAATTGCTGCACGAAGTCTACTTCCGCCTGGATGGGGCCATGCAGGCCTTCTTTCGCCGGGTCAAGAACGGCGAAATGCCGGGGTTCCCGCGCGTGCGCCCCCGGCATTGCTTTTTCACGTTGATCTACCCGGCGATGTACATCACCGTGGAAGGGAGGACCGTCACGCTGCCCACGGGGGGCAAAGGCAAGAACAAACACTTTCCTGAGGTGGTGGCCAGGCTCACTGAGGATGCACCCACTGGCTACAAAGATGTCGCCGTCTCCAGAGATGGAAGGGGCCGCTACTATGCGTCTTTTGTTCACGAGGAGCAGGAGGAAACGTGCGAAGACGAGGGCGTGCTGGCTATTGACCTGGGCATCAAAACGCTGGCTATCGGTGTTAACGAACACGGGCGTGTGTACCATGTGGGAGGGTTCAAGGGCGGTCGGTGGTACAATCGCCAACTCGACACGATCCGGTCCAAGCGCGATCGTTGCAAGAAGAAGTCGCGCCGGTATCTCCATCTCTCCAAGGTCTACCAACGCGTGTCGCAGCAAAAGCGCAACAAACAGCAAGACTCGTTGCATAAAGCATCCCATCTCATCGCTCACACACTGGTTGAGAGAACCGTGGTGATCGGCGATCTTTCCCAACGGCAGATGGTCATGAAGGAGCACCAAGAGCGTAACCGGCACCTCAATCGAGCCGTCTTCAATGACTGGGGGCTGTATACGTTTGTGCAGATGCTACGTTATAAATGTATGCTCTCCGGGAAAGACCTCGTAATTTTAGATGAGCGCGATACTTCGAAGACCTGTAGTGGTTGTGGACACAAGCAACCCATGCCCCTCTGGAAACGAACGTATCACTGTCTGAATTCGGATTGTCGCTTGGTGATGGACCGCGATGAGAATAGCGCGGTCAACATCCTCAAGCGGTTCTTTGCCCGGCTGGGGCCACACACGGAGCGGATCTCCGTGCGGTGTGCGGATGTTTTCACCGCAATCGACGATGTGAACCCACGGGAACACATCTAGAAAGGCAGGATCGGTCATGCCTGAGGTAAACATGCCCCGGCTCAGCGACACCATGCAGGAAGGCACGATTGCGCGCTGGCTCAAGCAGCCCGGTGAGCAGGTCAAGAAGGGCGACATCCTGGCTGAGATCGAGACGGACAAGGCCACCATGGACCTTGAGGCCTACGATGCCGGCGTCCTCGAACGCATCATCGCGCAGGCCGGCCAGACCGTACCCATCGGGCAGGCCATCGCGGTCATCGGCAGCGGCGAGGGCCATGGCGCTCAAAAGCCTGAAGCCGCCACTCCAGCCGGCGACGCGCCCCAAAAGGCCCCGGAAGCAGCGGACTCTAGCGAAAAGGCCTCGCCCGCCGCGACGGCTTCAGGTAAGGCCCCGCAGGCGCCTGCATCTCCCCAGGAGACCGGCGAACCTGCCAGACCACCAGAAGAGCAGCACGCGGAAGCTGGGGTGAACGGCGATCAGCACTTCATCAAGGCCTCGCCGCTGGCCCGCCGCATCGCGGAGGAGCACCATATCAACCTGGGCCAGGTTCAGGGGAGCGGTCCCGGCGGGCGTATCGTGCGCGACGATATCGAAGAGCTTATCGCTCATCAATCCACTGCGATGCCAGCATCTCCCCAGGAGACACAATCAACCTCCACGCAGTCGGCAGAGGAGGCCCAACCATCTACGCGGTCGCCAGAGGTTTCACAGCAGCAGGCAGAAGGAGACACGCTTGCTCCGCTCTCGCGCATGCAGGCCACCATTGCGCGCCGCCTGACCGAAGCCAAGCAGACGATCCCCCACTTCTATGTGAGCAGCGAAGTGGATATGACCGATGCCCTGGCGCTGCGCCAGAAGCTCAACGAGGGCGCCGGCGAGGATGGGGTCAAGATCTCGGTCAACGACCTGATCGTCAAAGCCTGCGCGCTGGCTCTGGAGAAGTTCCCCGAAGTGAACAGCTCTCTAAGAGATGGGCAGTTCGTGCGGCACGGCGACATCCACATCGGGATCGCCGTAGACGTGCCTGCCGGCCTGCTGGTGCCCGTGCTGCGCGATGCCAATATCAAGGGCGTACGCACTATTGCGCGCGAGTCACGGGGGCTGATCGAGAAGGCGCGTGCGAACAAATTGACGCCGGGCGAGATGGCCGGGGGCACGTTCTCGATCTCCAACCTGGGCATGATGGATGTCAGCGAGTTCGTGGCCGTCATCAATCCCCCCGAAGCCGCCATCCTGGCCATCGCCTCCACTCGCCAGCGCTTTGTGCCGGTCAACGATCAGCCCGTTGTACGTTCTCTCATGCCCATCACACTCTCGGCCGACCATCGTATCCTCTACGGGGCCACCGTTGCCCGCTTCCTGCAGGAGGTCAAGCGGCTGCTGCAAAACCCGTATAATCTATTGGGGTGACAGAGAGCAAGCGGCCCTGTTGTATCCATGTACGGCATGGTATGTAGGGGCGCCGCTGTTCGCAAGGGGATTTTTTGCGGGATGACGGACAAACAGGGAGAAACATGCATGAGACGTAGGGGCGCCGTTGACAAGCCCGCCTGTTCGCCAACGAGATGATGATGCCGCCGAAGAACAGGCGGGCTTGTCAACGGCGCCCCTACGTGTAAACGGCGCGGCTATGGCTTGCCTCGCCCGCGTTGGCTACGCGGATCGAGGTGCGCCTGAGTCTTGATAGTTTCCTATTGATACATCACCATCAAAGGTACTGGTCGCAGCGCCAGCACCTGCGCCGGCGCCATCAGTGGTTTATCCAGCGCGTAAAACATCTTCATGCCGGGGTACTGGATCAGTTGCCGCTGATCAAAGATGCGGTAGTCCGCGGTTTTTGCCGCCGGCGAGCCAAAGCCATCGACGCAGGTAATCACCTGCACCCCTGGCTTCAGTTGAATTTTCTGCCAATCTGGCAGCATCTGCATGAGGAACTGGTGAATGATCAGGATCTTCGGTGGTAGGTGCTGGGTGCGCACAAGCTCTGAGAGTTGATCGATGACCCAGTTAATCTCGGCCGCCGGCATGCGCCCGAACTCGCGCCCCGGCACAGCGCCGGGCGCCATATCAAACTCCGGGTCGAGCGAGAGATCCACCCCCGGCCTCTGGAGATAGGGCCATAGGAGATTGACCTCCTTCTGGATGGGACTATGCCCGATCTGCATATCAAAGAAAAAGAGCGCCTGGTGGTCATTGGCCAGGTTCAGGTAATGTTCGATAGAAGCTGCCGGCATGCGCGCGACCCACGACCGGTCGCTCATTGGTGAGCCTTGAGCAATCGGGGTAACATAGTCGAGCGCGGGGACAGTTGGGTGGGTCGGATCAAGGGTATCGTAGGCCTGCGCCTGGGTGCTCAATCTGGCGATGAGTTCGTTGTCAGTGTAGCGCCCGATTGGTCCCATCACCGCCGAGTAGGGATTTCCATAGAAGATCACCAGCCGGTGGCCAGGCAAGCTTGTTGCCCAGGTCCAGCGTTGCGTGATATGCGTCTCCTTATCGATACCAGGAAGCGTGCGCCGCTGCGTCGTCTTCAATGCACCTCCACAATTCGAGAGCAGCAACGCTGCCAGAATCACCAATGCAACGGAGAAAAAGCGCGTTCGCGCAGCATTTTGCCTGGTTTTATGCCCCATACCCACGACTCCTTACTCTATATCCACGCGGGAAAATTCCTTTTCCACTTCTATCAAGAACTATCATTATAATAATATCACCTATATGGATATCCCTAACTACGTGTGCCTTTTGGTTTTCCTATGCTAGAATAATGGCTTGCCTCTCCCCGTGTCAGCCGACACCGGGAGAGGCAACCTTCCTTCTCCTGTTGTAATGCGTCATTCTCGCTACGTTTTCGTAACACTGTTGGCAGTGTAACTTCACAGGCGTTACGAAAACGTTATTGCGTGCGTTACGAATGCCAGTTACGAATGCCATTACAGAGCTGGCATGGTTTGACAAACTTGTTACTTGCCAATCAGGACGTATTTCGACCGCTTTCAGGTGTAGACTCGGAGAAAACGAAGCACTGGAGCGAGAAGGGGGACACCTGTATGCCTCCCGCTCCGTTTGTTTCAAGATGAGAGAGTACTATGAAGATTGACGCTGAGATGGTGCAACATTGGCTCGATGCATATAACCACGCCTGGATCACCTATGATCCAGATGAGATCAGCGCATTGTTTACTGACGATGCCGAGTACCGCTGGCATCCCTGGGACGAGGGCGATGACGTGGCGCGCGGCCACGCTCAGATCGTGGCGGGCTGGCTGGAGAACCGTGACCCAGCCGGGACCTATCGCGGCGTGTACCACCCGTTGCTGGTACAGGACGACCAGGCGATCGCTGTGGGGGTGTCTTACTATTATACTGATGACACGCAGGCGACGCTCGACCGCATGTACCACAACCTATGGGTGCTGCGCTTCACCGATGAGGGTCAGTGCCGCTCGTTCACCGAGTGGTACATGCAGGCGCCAGGCACGCCGTAGAAAGTCGCTCGCTCTTCGTAGCTGCGCGATCAATCGCGCAGCTAGTGCTCTGCCCAGGTTCATTGCACGGGTGAGATGGCCCCAACCCGCGTAGGGATTCGGCTTGCCGCATCCGGGTCAGGCATCCCTTGGGG
>JALYTT010000345.1 GCA_030854145.1 Chloroflexota bacterium
CAAGCTCGCTTGTTCACCGACGAGATCGTGATGCCATCGGTGAACAGGCGGGCTTGTCAACGGCGCCCCTACCTCTCGTGCTTCTTACACAATACCTTTTCAATGGTCCTGTAAAAACCTCTCCTTGCGGGGGATCATGTCTTACTGATCAGGTTGGGGCTGCTGCTGAATGCGGCGGCCTCTATGGCGGCGGCTCAACTCGGAGACCCTGATACGCATGACGGCGCGTTCCAGGGCGGCCTGTTGCTCGACGCGATCGACATTGGAAGCGGATTCATCCAGATGCTCTTTGGCGCGGCGGCGGGCCTCTTCGGCGCGGGCCTCGTCGATCTCCTCGGCGTGCTCGGCGGCGTCGGCCAGCACAGTGACCACATTCTCGAAGACTTCGAGGAAGCCGCCGGAGACGAACAGCGGCTCCTCGGCCCCCGCCAGCTTGATGTTCAGCACACCGGGCGCCAGGGTTGTCAGCAGGGGCGCGTGTTTGGGCAGGATGCCCAGGCGCCCCTCGCTGCCGGGCGCGCTCACCAGGTCGGCCTCGCCGTTATAGAGTTCGCGCTCGGCGGTCACCACCTCGACATGCAGGGTATCGTGCGTGGCCATGGCTTAGTCCTTCTGCTCTTCTTCATGGCGCTGCACCACCTCGTCGATGTCGCCCGCCATATAGAAGTGCTCTTCGCGGATGTTATCGTACTTGCCTTCGAGGATCTCTTTAAAGCCGCGAATCGTCTCCTTCAAAGGCACATACTTGCCGGGGCGCCCGGTGAAGATCTCGGCGACGGACATGGGCTGCGAGAAGAAGCGCTGGATCTTGCGCGCGCGCGATACAGTCAGCTTGTCCTCGTCCGAGAGTTCGTCGATACCCAGGATGGAGATAATATCCTGCAGGTCTTTATAGCGCTGCAAGACCTTCTGCACGCCGCGGGTCACGTTGTAGTGCTCCTCGCCCACGATCTCCGGGTCGAGCACGCGGCTGGTGGAGGCCAGCGGATCGATGGCGGGGAAGATACCCTGCTCAAAGATCGAGCGCTCAAGCACGATGGTCGAGTCGAGGTGGGCGAAGGTCGTGGCCGGGGCCGGGTCGGTGTAGTCGTCAGCGGGCACGAACACGGCCTGCATCGAGGTGATGGAGCCACTGCGGGTCGAGGTGATGCGCTCCTGTAGCTCGCCCATCTCCTCCGCCAGGTTTGGCTGGTAGCCCACGGCGGATGGCATACGGCCGAGCAGCGCGGAGACCTCGGAACCGGCCTGCGTGAAGCGGAAAATGTTGTCGATGAAGAGCAGCACGTCCTTGCCCTCTTCGTCGCGGAAGTATTCCGCAATCGCCAGCCCGCTCAAGGCCACGCGCAGGCGTGCGCCGGGAGGCTCGTTCATCTGCCCGAAGACCATCGACAGGCGGTCGATCACACCGGCGGACTGCATCTCGTGGTACAGGTCGTTGCCCTCGCGGGTGCGCTCGCCCACGCCGGCGAAGACGCTGTAACCGCCGTGCGCCTTGGCGATATTGTTAATCAGTTCCTGGATGATCACGGTCTTGCCGACGCCCGCGCCGCCGAAGGCACCGATCTTGCCGCCCTTCATAAAGGGGCAGATCAGGTCGATAACCTTGAGGCCGATCTCGAAGACCTCGATCTCTGACGATTGTTCCTCCAGAGTGGGAGGATCGCGGTGAATGGGGCGCATGGGGGCATCGGTGACCTGGGGCTTGTTATCAATGGCCTCGCCCAGCACATTAAAGATGCGGCCCAGGGTCTTCTCGCCCACCGGAACCGAGATGGCGGCACCAGTGTCAAAGACATCTACGCCGCGCTGCAGGCCGTCGGTCGACCCCATGGCCACACAGCGCACCCAGTTGTTGCCCAGCTCCTGCTCGACCTCAAGCGCGAGGTCGTGTTCCGCGCCGGAGGGGCGCGTGAGCAGCTTGTTGTAAATCTGCGGTATGTAGCCCTGGTCGAACTCAACGTCGACCACGGCCCCCAGTACCTGCACGACTTTCCCTTTTGTCAGTGTTTGTGTCATTATTTGAATCTATCTCCTACGACTCGCCGGCGCCCGCAACCACCTCAAGGATCTGCGCGGTGATGCTGGCCTGGCGTGCCTTGTTATAGGTCAGAGTAAGATCTTGAATAAGATCGTTCGCATTGTCGGTCGCGTTCTTCATGGCGACCATGCGCGCGGATTCTTCGCTGGCCTTGGCCTCCAGCATGGCCTGGTAGACCTGCACATCTACGTAGCGCGGCAGCAGGGCCTCGAAGATAGACCTGGGGTCCGGCTCGTAGATATACTCGATGGTTTTGCGTTCGCTGCCTTCAGCGCTGGGCGGCTGCACGGGTAGAAGCTGCAAGGCGACGGGCCGCTGCGTCACCGTGTTGACGAATTTCGCGTAGACCAGGTAGACAACATCGACCTCCTCCTTTAAGAAGGCCTCCACTGCGACCTGGGCCACGGCGGTGGCGTCGTTCATGGCCGGCTTATCGCTGAAGTCGGTGAACTCCGCGCGCATCGTCTGCTGGGTACGCAGTACAAAATCGCGGCCTTTACGGCCAACCGCTACATAATCAACCTCTGGCCGGTTGCCTTGCTCCGCGAGCCTGTTCTGCTCCTCCAGTACCGTGGTGGCGACCTTGCGATTGATGTTGCTCGGTAGGCCGCCGCTGAAACTGCGGCTGGGCGAGATGATAATCATGCCGATACGCCGCACCGGTCGCTCGCGCAGGAGCGCCGTCTCGCCGCCCAGGTCTTCACCAGAGACATTGGAGAGGCGCGAGACCAGCTCGCGCAGGTGCTCGGCGTAGGGGCGCGCCTGTTCGACACGCTCCTGCGCCCGCCGCATACGACTGCTGGCCACCATCTGCATCGTCCTGGTGATCTGCGCTATGTTTTTGACCGAACGCGTCCGCCGCCGAATATCTCGGAGTGATGGCATGCTGATAGCCTCCTATTGCGGCGCCGCTGTCTGTTTATACTCTTTGATGGCCGTCTCCAGGCGGGCAATCAGTTCATCAGACATCGTGTTCTTCTGCTTGACGGACTTCTCGATGATCTCCTGCCCGATCTCAGGATGGCTGGTCTCCATGTAGCGATGGAAGCCTGCCTCCCAGGCCACGACCTGCTCCAGAGGCACATCATCCAGGAAGCCGTGGGTGGCCGCGTAGATGATCATGACCTGCTTCTCAACTCCCAGCGGCTGGTACTGCCTCTGCTTGAGGATCTCGGTTGTGCGCTGGCCGCGGTCGATACGCCGTTTGGTGATCTTATCGAGGTCCGACGAGAACTGCGCGAAGGCCGCGAGTTCGCGGAACTGCGAGAGGTCGAGGCGCAGCGTGCCCGCTACCTGGCGCATAGCGCGCGCCTGCGCGCTGCTGCCGACGCGCGAGATCGAGTTACCGACGTTGACGGCCGGGCGGATACCGGCGTTGAACAGGTCAGTCTCCAGGAAGATCTGGCCATCGGTGATGGAGATCACGTTAGTTGGGATGTAGGCCGAGATGTCGTTGGCCCTGGTCTCGATGATCGGGATAGCCGTCAGCGAGCCGCCGCCGTATTCGTCGGCCATGCGTGCCGCGCGCTCAAGCAGGCGCGAGTGCAGGTAGAACACGTCACCGGGATAGGCCTCGCGACCGGGCGGGCGGCGAATGATCAGCGAGATGTTGCGATAGGCCTCGGCGTGCTTGCTCAGGTCATCGTAGATGATCAGCGCGTCGCGGCCCGATTCCATAATCTCTTCACCCATGGCACAGCCGGTATAGGGCACCAGGTACTTCATGGGGGCAGGCTCGGAGGCGCCGGCGATCACCACGATGGTGTGCTCCATGGCGCCATAGCGCTCAAGGATGCTGATGGTGCGAGCCACCGAAGAGCTTTTCTGACCGATGGCCACGTAGATACAGATCAGGTTCTTGCCCTTCTGGTTGATGATCGTATCAATGGCGATGGCCGTCTTGCCCGTCTGGCGGTCGCCGATCAGCAGTTCGCGCTGGCCGCGGCCGATAGGCGTCATGGCGTCGATGGCTTTGATGCCGGTCTGCACCGGGGTGTTCACAGCCTGGCGGTAGACCACGCCCGGCGCGATACGCTCGATGGGGCGGGTCTTGTCGGTATTGATCGGTCCCTTATCGTCTACCGGCTCGCCCAGTGCGTTGACCACGCGGCCGATCAGGGCGTCGCCCACGGGAACGGAGATCACGCGCCCGGTGGTGCGTACCTCGTCGTCCTGTTTTAGTTGGGTATAATCGCCCAGGACGGTGATGCCGACGCTCTCCTCTTCGAGGTTGAAGGCCATGCCCATCACGCCTGTGCGCGGAAATTCTACCAGTTCAAGATACTTCACATCTTGCAGGCCGTAGACGCGAGCGATACCATCCTGCACGGCGATTACAGTGCCAACACTGGCCGTGGCGGTCTGGCTCCCGTCAAACCCTACGATGTTCTGTTCTATGATGGCACTGATTTCATCAGCCCAAGATGCCATCGCGATTCCTCCTCATGGTTCATTGCGGATATTTGCTACAAGACTGTGTGCTTGCGATCCCACTCCGCGCCCTGTCGCCAGAGGCGGAAATGGGGACGCAATGAACGATCTATGGTCTCTTACTTGGCTCAGCCTCATCGTGGGGGGGAGTTAGCATGCTGTCCGCGCCATTGCTATTGGCGGCGGCCAGGCCATCGCTTCCACTCACTTCGGGGAAAAACTCGGCGCTGCCGGTGGCAACTCCTGCCAGCAGCGCGTGCTGAAGCGCCGCCAGGCGCTGTTGCAGGCTGGCGTCGATCACCTGGTCACCGATGCGGGCGATGATCCCTCCCAGGATCTGCGGCTGAACCTTCGTGTGAAGGATAATATGCTTGCCGGTTCTCAACTCTAAGGCCTGCTTCACGCGGTTAAGCTGCGCGTCATCCAGCGGCCCTGCCGTTGTCACTTCTGCGATTGCCTGGTTCTTGTCATCGAGCACAAGCTGGTCGAGTTCGCGCGCAACGTTGGGCATCACCTCGACCAGTTCACGTTGCACGATGAGCAGTGCGAGGTTGAGCGACATAGGCAGCACTTTGGATGTCAGCGCCCGGCGCAAGGCTGTCTCTTTGCGCTGTGCGGGGATTTTCGGCTCGCGCAGAAGAAAGGAGAGCTTGCGGTTGGCAAACACCCTGGCGATCTCATGCACATCTTCAAGCGTGCGATCGAGCGCGTTCTCCTTCTTGGCGATGTCGAAGATAGCCCCGGCATAGCGGCGTGCTATCGCTCCCTTAAGCATTACCGTTCCTTTGCCTGGCTGGTGCCAACAAACTCTTCCACCAGGCGGCGATTATCATTCGTGTCAACTGATTTACTGATAACTCTGCCGGCAGCGGCAATCGAGAGATTGACGATCTGGCGGCTCAGCTCCACCTGCGCGCGTGCGGCCTCCTGCTGGATGCGCGTCACCGCCTGCTGCTCAAACTGTTTGGCGCGTGCCTCGGCCTCCTCGTGGATGCGGTTGGCCTCTTTCTCGGCGACCTTCGTGGCCTTCTCGATGACCTCCTGTGCCTCGCGACGCGCGGTGATCAGCTCCTGCTCGGCGCGCGCCGTAGCCTCGGCCAGGGCTTGCCTGGCTCGTTCAGCGTTCTCGACACCCTCGCGAATGATGGCCTGCCGCTTATCAAGCGTCTTAGTGATGGCAGGAAAGCCCCATCTCCAGAGGACAAGAAAGATAATGAAGAAGCTGAAGAGCTGCGAGAGGAAGTTAACCGCATTAATGCCAAGTCCGCCAGAGTCCAGGGCCTGGGCAATGATGAGTGTATGCAACACTATATACGCCTCCTTTCGTCAGAGGTGATAGGGTGATCCTGCTTTGCGTAAGAGAAGCGATGCAGCCTACCTTGCTGGTACGACCAGAGATACGACAGACCGCGTTCTCTTACGCAAGAGATGTTAGCCACCGATGTGGAACAGGATCATAATACCGATCACCAGGCCGTAGATGGCTACGGCTTCGGCGAGCGCGATACCGATCAGGAAGTTGGTACGAATCAGCGGCTCCGCCTCAGGGTTGCGTGAGATAGCGTTGAATGCCTGGCCGGAGAGAAGACCGATGCCGATGCCTGGGCCGATGGCTCCCAGACCAATGGCCAGTGCTGCTGCAAGTTGGATAGGAATCATGATTGAAAATCCTCCTTAAGGACTAAATGCGTATGTTTTGTTTCAATTTATGCAATCGCAGGAAAATATCCGCGAGTAGCAATTACCGTAACTACCAATAACAGGGTACTAGCGACTAGCGGGCTACCTCTACGTGCCGCGCCTCGTTCTCAGCGAACTGCTCGCGTGCCTCGTGTTCACTTAGCGGCCCGGCCTCTTCATGGCCATCGTGGCTGCTGGTTGCGATCTGCATGAACACCAGGGTCAGCAGGGTAAAGATGAACGCCTGGATGAAGGCCACGAACAGTTCGAACGGGATAAAGATCAGCGCACCGACGAAAGGCAGCAGGAAGGCGAAGATCGCCAGCACGATACTGCCCGCGAAGATGTTGCCGAAGAGACGGAAGGCCAGCGAGATGATGCGCGTCAGTTCGCTGATGAACTCCAGGATGCCTACAAGGAACTGGATGGGGCCTGTGAAGTTCAGGAAGCGGCTGAGATGGTGCTTCGGCCCCATGAGCGCCAGACCAAAGACCTGCGTCATAATCACCGAGATGAGCGCCATGGCCATCGTCAGATTGATGTCCGACGTAGCCGGGCGAATCCAGGGTATGATCTGGTTAGAGATATCCCCGAACATTAAGACGCCCCATACAGGCTGGCTGCTGGTATGCAGCGCCCGGATGCCGGCCGTGTTAATGGCCCCGACGGTATCGACGCCGGGAAAGATATCCAGCAGGTTGGAGACGAAGATAAACACGAAGAAGCTAGCAACGAGGGGGAAAAATATTCTTCCGTTTTTCTTCCCCGCCACGCTTTCTACCAGGTTCCGCAGCATCTCCACGGCCCATTCCATGAGGTTCTGGATGCCAGAGGGAATGAGGTCACGGCGGCGGCTACCAAAGTAAAAGAGTACGATCAGCACAACGATTGAAATCCAGGTGCAAAACAGCGTATTCGTGATCCCCGACCCATCGGAGAAGATGGGGATGATCACGTCGGGCGCCATTTTTATTTCAGGAAGTCTCCATAAGAACTGCACTCGGCATCCTCCTCGAAGCCGGGCTTCTGTCATGCAGGATCTGTCCGTTGTAGATGGCTTCCGTCTATCCTATCTATAACGCTCGCGAGCGCGATAATAAACGGTACACTCCAAATATCGCCGAGATCAGGCCAAGCAGCAGCCCGAGCATTAATAACAAAGGCTTGGTATGAGTCAGACCATCCAGGTAGTTGCCTGCGATGGTGCCCAGTACGATGGGGATCGCTATCATGAAACCGATGCCCGCCAGCGTACCAAAAGATTCCCAAACAGTGGGTGGTTTTTTGTTCATTCTTAAATCCCATCTGCCGGCACTCGTATTATACCATGTGGATTATAGCACAGGGAATTGAAAAAATGCAACAGGAGATACATTTGGAGGTCTTCCAATGTGAGCAGGGGAACAAGGCGCAGGCCAGCGGCGCCCGTACGCGAAACAAGGCAGACCGGCTGGGAGAGAGCGGAGCCTCGTCTTTCATGTAGGGGCGCCGCTGGCCTCATTGGTTGATACTACAGAGAGAGATCTGACAGAGAGGGAGAGAGATGTCGGCCTTGGAACAGGGCGCAGGCCAGCGGCGCCCAATAAGCGTCAAGGTAAGGGCAAGAATCGATGGGCCGTCTCCGCGAATCCGTAGGGCGTGGCTTGCCTCGCCAGTCACCAGGAAGCGCCCTGCGGGCGGACTGGCGA
>JALYTT010000346.1 GCA_030854145.1 Chloroflexota bacterium
ATTATTGAAGCGACAAGCGTATGGCCGAGCAAGCTTCCAGACGCTACGCAAGCGGGTCTTGCGATGCGCTTAGCCAGAGCGCTCCAAGTGGACATGTTCTCGATTCATCAAAAGTTCGGGAGACCCAGCATCCTATGGCTAGGTCTGAACCAAAAGAGGCCGATAAAGCATTGATTGCCATGCAACGAGAAACCAATGACCCACTGATTGAGCCAATTACGAAACTTGATCTCCTCTATTATCAAGCGGAAACGCAGATCCAGCAGGCGGAACTGGAGGCAAGCGGAGCAATTCTAACCGAGGCAGCGCAGCTTTCAAAGGATCTTGGCTCGCGCCTGTACTTCAACAAACTGGCAGCCAGTTATCATAGCCTGTGCGTTCAGTGGCCACAAGAACCCCAGGTAGCAACATTGGAAGACGTGTTTCAGCCCTGGTAGTTCATTTGGCAGAGGTATGAGAAAAGTTTGCCGAAACAGGAGGCTTCCATGAATAATCTATCAAACAATCTGGTGCTCTATCTCGTTATCTGTGCTGCTCCACCAGCCCAACACATGCATGAGTTCATTCCGGTGCTGCAATCTGCAGGATGGGACGTGTGCGTTATTGCGACTCCACAGGCTACTCGTTGGCTGAGCATAGCAGATCTGGAAACTTTGACTGGACATGGGGTGCGAACAGATTACAAACTTCCTGGCGAAGCTGACCCCTTACCAAAAGCAAACGCTATCCTGCTCATGCCTGCGACATTTAATACCATCAACAAATGGGCGCAGGGGATTGGAGATACCCTGGCTGCAAGTCTCCTTTGTGAATGCCTGGGACGCGGCACACCTCCTGTTGTTTTAGTCCCTTGTCTCAAAATGGACCTTGTACGTCACCCGGCTTTCTCTAAGAGCATGTCCTTGCTTCGGGAGTGCGGGGTCCATATCCTGCATGATCCAGAGCGTTACCCATCACCATTGATGGTCCCTCACGAAGAGATTGTTGCTGTGCTTCAAGCAATAAAGCCCTGAGCCGCAAGTGCAAGCCCTGGCTGATCCCTTTCTATGATAAAGTCTCCTCCAGGATGTGTATGGTTTGCGCTATCGTCTCCCAATGTCCAAAGGAGAGAGAAGATCTGAGCATGCGGGCAGTTTCCCGATAGAGGTAAAGCGCTTCTTTGCCTCTTTCTTCAACGGAAAGAGCGGTTTGAGAAGTCATACCGGCAGTTCGTAAGTGATGATTGGTCCACGCTGATTGCTGGCCAACAGCTTCCTGCACTTGATGGAAATAGGTGTTTCCGCTACGCACAAGCACACCACGTTGAACGGCTACCGCTTCGGTGACTGCCGAAAAAAGGTCAAGTAGCATATCTGAGAGTGCTACAGTACAGTATAAGCGCCCCTGCACAATCAGGCGCAACACATCGCATTCATGCTCGGTCAGGCCCAGGGCCTCAACCTGCTCTTGAGGTTGAGAAGGTGCTGGCTGTCATGAGGGGTATATGATACAGCTTGCCAAACCTGCATCATAGCCTTATACTATCCAAAACAGGACTATGTAGCGGCGATGACTACGGTTCCTCTTCGTTGGCGGTGATATTGAAGGGCAGGCTATGATGCAAAAGGCACACCATCCAAATAGGCTCAGGGCACTTCTTAGAGAAGCTGGTTTAACTATACGAGAGATTCATCGAGAAACACATATTCCTGAGAGCACACTCTATTATTGGGCTGCTGGACATGGAATAATTCCGAAAGAGGATCGCAAGGAGCTGGCCCATGTTATAGGTTGTTCCTCCCATGATCTCGCTCCAAAATATGATATTGGAGAAAAAATACCATATGAAACCGCTTCCTCAGAATGGAGTAGAGAGATGTTGATCAAACGACGCGAGCTGTTGCAGCTACTAAGTGTTGCAGGGGGTGCTCTCCTCGCCTCAGATATAGATTGGAATCGTATCGAAGCCTCCCTGGCCAGGCCATTAAATATTGACGACACAGTTGTTAGTGATTTAGAGACAATCAATAGCCGCTGCTGGAGTCTCTTTATGACGGCCTCGCCGAAATCTTCTGTATTAGATGGAGTGCTAGGGCAGCTAAAAATGCAAATTCACTTCCTCAAAGAAGTACGCGCAACGCGAATGCATCAACGTCTATGTGCTTTGACAAGCAGCATGAGCCAACTTGCAGGAGAAATCTTTTTCGACTTATATGATCATGATACAGCACAAACTCGTTATGTATCTGCGGCATCTTTGGCTAAAGAAGCGAACGCGTTTGATCTTTGGGCAAGTGCGCTAGTACGCTATTCCTATCCTCCCATTTTTGAGGGGCGGTATGAGAATGCCGTGCCATTACTCGAACATGCTGAATCCCTTGCACTGCGAGGCGATCCAGCACTTCCCACACGCTCCTGGATAGCAGCAACCTACGCTGAAGCAGTATCGGGCATAGGGAATCTCCAAGCATGTCAGAGTGCATTCGAGAGAGCACACGATGTCAGTGCGCCAACTATGAACTATCCAGCATGGGTACGCTTCGATGAATCGCGGCTTCCAGCACTTCAGGGAGCGTGCTACGTCCGACTAGGGAAACCGGATCAGGCTGAACCAATACTACAGAAGGCGTTGCTGCAAAGCGCGAAGACCAATCGTAGGCGTGCTATGATCCTTTCAGACCTGGCACTTTCTGCGCTGCAACAGGCAGATATTGAAACGGCTTGTACCTACGCTGAGGAAGCCGTCACATTAGCAGGCCGTTGTGAAACAGGCTTCTTACGCAATAATGTACTCAAGATACAGCAACAACTTACCCCCTTTATTTCTGTTCAAGCGGTAAGGACATTAGAACAGCACATTGCGGCATTGGCATAGGGAAAGGAACAATAATGGATTTTGAGCAAGGGTATCGCTTAACACGTCAAGCATGGATAGATGGAGTAAAAGCGTTTCACCCGACTCCAAAGGAGTCGTATATATTGCCCTGGGAGAAAATGTCCTCCTGGGAGCAGGAAGCCGTCAAAGAACTTTACCAACATGTACGCATTCTTCTTCTTCCTAGTCTCAAAGAAGATGTCAGAATACCACCCGAACATGGAGGTTACCTCGTCTGCTCGATCTGGAATGTGCTTATGTTCCAGTTATTGCGTGATCCGAAACCGTCCTATGTCAAACACTTTAATGAGCTAGACGAATGGCAGCAGAAAACAGACATCAAAATGTTTGAGGCAATTGAAGCGACAGTGCTTCAAGAAATTTCTCTGCAAAGGTAAACTCAAAGAACATATTTACCAATACCCTCCACTAAGGAGGGTATTTTTTCTTCTCAAGCAAGCTCACAAAGTTAGAGATTTTTTAGAGAGATTTGGAGACATGCTAAAGACAATTCCCTGTGATTACGGCTCGCGTTTGGTACTCTTTAAATATGTTGTGGTTGTTTAATGATGAAGTTTGTGATATCCGATGAGGTAGTTATCGACTAACGGTCATATGACGCCACAGAGAAATGGTTCTTATTTTCAGGAGGAGATCATATGGATACACACGTCAGCGAGGTTGCCCAGATCAGGAAGCAGATCGAGGCAGAGTATATCGCGGCCCAACGCGGGCTGGAGGGTCTGGCGACAGTCGCCAGGCACGAGTACATTACGGCGCGCATGGAAAATATGGACCGCTGCCACCAGCAACTTGTCAGGCTGCTGGGAGAGGAACAGGCTATCCAGATCGTGGCCCAGGTCTTTGGCACGCTGTAGGAGGAGAACATAGATGGCAGATGGATCACAGCCGCTGGTCGTGACGACACGCATCGATGAGGAACAAAAAGTCCTCTTTACCACATTTTTGGAAAAGCATGGCTGTGAGGTGGAAGACCAGGGGGATTTTCTGCGTGTCCGCTTTCCTGAAGGCACGCGTCGGGAAGCAGCTCTCAGTGGACGGGATACGCGGCACACCATCACCCTGCCCGACACCACACACCTGGTCCAGGTCTACATCCGCGACAAAGAATACAGCATCCTGAACATTCCAGTCGGGAAACAGAGATAGATACATGATGAACGTTGAAAAATGCCCGTCTCATGTCCACATTTATGCGTTGCCATAGACGCCCTCCAGACCATAGCTGCCGAGGGCTAAGGAAAGTTCGCCTCCGTGGTAGATCTCATGTTCAAGCACGTGCCAGATCATCCACTGACGCGTACGTTCCCCCCACGCTTGCTGCTCTTTTTCGCTCAAGGATGCGGGAGCTGGGAAACTCTGCCCAAGATCGGCGGGGGTCCAGCGGGCAAGTGCCCCGGCAATCATCTGCCCGGTAGTCTCAAGCCCGGCAACCAGTTCGGCAGACGTACGCATGGGCTGTCCATCGTCATCCCAGTGCGCGATGGAGGCAAGATCGGGCTTCCCTTCGCCCATCCACAGGTGGAACCACCAGGCGCGGTCAGCAACCATATGCGTGAGAAGCCTGCCAATCGACCAGTGATGTGGCGCAGTCGGCAAAGCAAGTTGTGCAGGTGAAAGCGGTGTGATGATTTTGACCAATTCTTGCCGGAAACCATCCCAACCGGCGTAGAAAGTGGTGAGCGGGAGAGCTTGTTCCGTCATATCTGTTTGCTCCTTAATACCTGAAGGGTATTATTCTGTGAGTGGTCCTGGCTACCGGACCAATATGCCCGATCGCTTGCTCAAGTATAGCAGGCTTCCCCGAAAAAACTTCTCCTGGCTTGCTCTTTCCCTGGTGCGAAAGTTTGTCAGGCTTTTACGAGGCTCAGAATCGTGAAGAATGGGAAGTGATAGCCCACTGGAATTAATGTATCATCTCGGCGCTTGAAGTTGCCTTCAGGAGTAGGCACGTCTACCAGTTGCTGCAACTGAAATCCTGCTGCGAAACTGGCGGCCAGATATTCTTCCAGAGTCCGGTGATAAAAATGAACCTTTATCCCCGCCTCTGCCATGCCTCGATAAGGAAATGCCTGATCAGAAGCTGCGAAGTAATCGGTGATATGGCCGCGCACCACGAAGGAATACGGGTTATTCATGAAAAGCACCAGGCGACCTGCACGCTTGAGGACTGATCCCAGCGTGGTAAGAAAGCCCCGGTGATCAGAGACATCATTGAGCACAAAAAAGCTGGCGATCAGATCGAAGTGGTCCTGATAGGCAGGGAGCGGCTGGCTGAGATCTGCCACCTGATAGGTTATGGTGTCGGTTGAATCTTTGGCGCGGGCCATCTCAACCAGCCGTGGCGAAATATCTATGCCGGTCACATATGCCCCACGCTGCGTAAGGATGCGCGAAAGATAGCCTTCACCACATCCTGCATCTAACACGCTCAGGTCAGAGACATCTCCAACGATCTGGAGAAACAGAGCCATGTTTGAGCCAGGCTCCACCCCGGTCTTCTCCTGGGCGGTCATCATGTGAGCGTATTGGGATGCAAACTCATCGTATGTATTCCTGGTTGATGGCATGGCTGGTATCCTTTCGCACAGGCTGATTTGGGCCGCAGAATCGCACGGACGACCACTCAATTAGGAGAACGTGTGAGCATGCTTCTCCTCAAATTCCTCTACTGTTAGCCCATAACTGAGGACATCAAAATAGTGACCTCTGGTAAAAATAGCCCTGCGAATGCGTCCCTCCCATTGGAAACCAAGATGTTCATGCAGACCTATCGAATCGTCGTTGAAGCTGGCTACCTCAATAGTGACCTTCTGATAGCGCAATTCTTGAAAGAAATAGCGCAGCAGGAGCAAAATTGCCTCGCTGGCATACCCTTTCCGTCGATGCTCTTTCGAGATGACAAGCCCATACCCGAAATGCCCCGCACGTGGATCGCGATCATGTGAGCCAATCCTGCCAACCACCTGGCCTTCGTTGTTCTCGAGAAGAAAACCCCAATTGTTGCCCTCTTGCTTCCTCACTGCTGCTTCTTGCGTCCAGTGTTTCACCTGTGCTTGCGAGCGCGGAAAAGCAAGCGGCCCATCTTTTCTTCCTGACTGGCTATCCTGATCCCAGATCCAGTAGTTTTCCCAGTCGTCAGGCTCAGGGCTACGCAATCGCACCAGCTTGCCCTGCCAGATTGACGCTGATGTGTCTACATCCATGACACCTCTTCCTTTCCGTGTTGAGAATACGAGCGATGATACCATACGAGGAGCGGGATTGCAAAGGACCCTGCCCGATACGACACACCTGCTCCAGGTCTCCATCCGCCAGAAAGACTACAGCATTCTGAATATTCTGCCTGGGGAACCGAGGTGATTAAGAGACGAAACCAGGTCGCTGCGCCAGGATGATGGCCTGCGCGCGGTCACGCGCGCCTAGCTTCGCGAAGATATGGTTGATATGGGGTTTGATCGTGGTTTCACTGATGTATAAATCTGCCGCGATCTCACGGTTTGAGGGTCCCTGTACAATTAAGCGCAACACATCACATTCACGCTCGGTCAGGCCCAGTGCCTCAATCTGCGCCTGAGGCTGCGAAGGCGCCGGGGGGGGAAGCCCATCAGCAATTGTGCCGCGCTGGCTGTCTGGAGGAGCACCTGGCCGCGCGCGACAGTGCGTACCGCTGAGCATAGCTCCTCCGCGCTACAATCCTTGAGGATATAGCCCACCGCGCCTGCGCGCAATCCTGATGGATAATGTATAGAGAAGGAGGTTCTGCAAAACGGAGGGTCACATACTCAAAAACGTCTACTTCCTGAAACTCTGTCAGGATGCCAGGCGTGTTACCACGGTATGGAAGGAACCACCTAAAAATTGCAGAGAAGCGCTTATCGCGTCTTGAAACGTGTGCTACACGAACAACATCCTTGAAGGAGGAGCAATATGTGGCCCTTTGAACAGAACAATACACAGATGTATCAACAATATGCCAACTCCTGGGACCAGGGGACGTACTCCCAGCTTCCAGAACAACAGGTGCGCCAGAACTATCAGCAGTTTGTGCAGAATGCGCCACCACAAATGGTGCAGCAGGTGCATCAACAATATTATGAGCAGATGCCGGCCCAGCAGCGTGGCGGTCTGATGCAGGGCCTGCTTGGCGCCTTGACGCAGCAGGGATACAATCCTCAGCAAGCAGGTTTTCAGAATGCTGACCCGTATGGGATGTCGCCTGGCGATGCTGCTCGCTTGACAGGTTATGCACAGCAGCAGAATCCAGGTATATTGCATCAGATCATGGGGCCCGGTGGCCCGCTCGGCAGTACCGGTGGAAAATTAGCGCTCGCCGGCATCGCCGCGCTCGCTGCCAAGCAGATCCTTGGTAGCCAGGGCATAGGTGGTCAGGGCCTGCTGGGCAATCAGGGCCAGGGCAATCAAGGTATGGGCACATTCTAGTTGTGAACGCCCCATCTGGCGTAGGCATTCGTCAAGCTCCATAGGATGGGAAATACGTCAACGCCGTCTACATAGGGATTCGGCACGCTGAATCCCTATGTAGACGGCGTTGACGTATTTCCCAGCTTCAAGTACACTCCTCTCAGATCGATCACCCCCATTCGCTAGAAAGGCCAGGGAAATTGTATGGCACACAAACATATGAGCAGCAGCGATCAGGATAGCATCCGCTTTTGAGCACACCGGCAAGCGACGGCGCGGCTATCCATCTGAAACTGCCGTCAAGCGCGGTGTACGCGTGATCCACGGCGGCAAAGAACTCTACGAGAAGCTTGGCAAAGATGACCTCTGCCCCTGCGGTTCGGGACGCCGCTTTCAAACGCTGTTGTCGCGCCAGTGGCAACTATGATGGCAGCCTGCGTGATCACTACTTTTAGGGAGTAGACGACCTGACCATTGGCCCGATAGGCCGTTCCGTAGCGCGTGGCTTGCCTCGCCGTCCTGATAGCTACCAGG
>JALYTT010000347.1 GCA_030854145.1 Chloroflexota bacterium
CACGGCGCAAGATCGAGGGGACGATGAACGAGCAACGCGCCGGCACATCTACGATGTTCACCAACTGTCCCCGCTGCTGGGTTTCGGTCCAGATCGCTTCGATACTCTGGGGATCACCGGTGGCAGCAACGACTACGAAGGCTCCCTCCAGGTCCCCTGGTTCGTATGTCTTGTAGCGTAACGTCACCTCGTGCCGCTGCTCCAGCAACAAGAGTTCCTCGCAGAAGTCCGGGTGCATGACTGTAACTTCTGCTCCGCTTGCCGCCAGGGCCGCCGCTTTCTCCGCCGCGATACAGTTGCCCCCAATGACGAGCGCCGCTCGCTGCCGCACGTCGAGCATGATAGGGTAATAATTTGGCATGCGTCCTCTTCTACCTGTTTGTGGTGATGTATGGATATACGCATCACAGGCGGATTTACGAAATGTTGGCCGCCTGCACGCGCGTGCGCGACTGCAACTGCTCGACACCGAGCCGATGGCAGAAATCGCCGAAGGTCTCCTGTGGCAGGCGTTCATCCCTCCACAGGACCAGGAGCGGATAGAGCGTCGCCGTCAGATCCTTGAGATGCACAGAAGGAGCATACAACGTGTTCATGCGTGTATTGGCCCAGTCACCGCCGACATAGACGTTGTAGACATCCTTTGTGCGCCCCACAAAGCCGATATCGCCCATATAGGGGCGCGCGCAGCCATTGGGGCAGCCCGTCATACGCACACTCAGCGGCTCCTCCGCCAACCCTAGCGTGATCAGGTGGGCCTCGATCTGCTGCATCACGCCGGGTAAAGCGCGCTCCGCCTCGGCCAGCGCCAGCCCACAGGTCGGTAGCGAGGGACAGGCCATGGCAAAGCGCGAGGTGCCGGCCGCCTGCGGATCAGTGGAGATGCCGTACTCACGCAAAAACGTTTCGAGCGGCTCTCGTTGCTCAGCGGTCAGGTCGGTCAACAATATGTTTTGCTGCCCTGTCAGGCGGATGCCGGGGCGGAACTGCTGGATGGCCTCACGCAGGCCGGTTCTCATGCGCTGCGTAGCGCTATCTTTAATGCGCCCGTTCTCGACGTACAGGCCCAGAAACCAGCGTCCGTCTCCCTGCTGGTGCCAACCAAGGTGATCCTCAACATCATGCAAGTGGATGGGCCGTGGATCGGATAACGTGTAGCCCAGGCGCTGCTCCACTTCAGCACGGAACCAGGCGACGCCACACTCCTCTACGACGTATTTCATACGCGCGTGCTTGCGGTTCTGTCGATCTCCATAATCGCGCTGCACCGTCACAATGGCCTCTACCACAGGCAGCACCTGCGCGACCGAAACATTGCAGAGCGGCGTCCCCAGGCGTGGAAAGGTCTCTTTCTTACCATGCGTCGAGCCCATACCCCCGCCAATGAGGACTGTAAATCCGGCGAGTTCGTCGCCTTCCAGGCAAGCGATGAGGCCAACATCCTGCGTATAGATATCGACACAATTATCACCGGGAAAGGCAATGCCTATTTTGAATTTACGCGGCAAATAGGTCGGGCCATAGAGAGGCTCGACCTCCTCCGGCGCCTCAACGGTCTCCACCTTCTCCCCATCGAGCCAGATTTCATGGTAGGCCTGGCTGCGCGGAGCCAGGGACATGGCTAGCTGCTGGGCGATCTCCTGGACCTGCGCCTGCGCGCGACCGGTAGTGGGCGCGGGACAGGCCATCACGTTCCGGTTCACATCGCCACAAGCCGCCAGCGTAGAGAGCAGGCACTCGTTGATGCCCTGGATCGTCGCACCTATATCGCCCTTGAGGATGCCATGCAACTGAAAGCCCTGGCGCGTGGTGATACGTAAAGTCCCATTGGCATAACGCCCGGCCAGGTCATCCTCAACGAGATACTGCTCTGCCGTCAATGCGCCCCCAGGAATGCGTGACCGCAGCATAAATTGGTACGCCTTCTCGGCTTTCGCTTCACGGCGCGTCTGGCGTAGATCACGGTCTTCCTGCTGGTACATGCCATGAAACTTGATGAGTTGGATCTGCTCTTCAGAAAAGTGTGTGGTCTCCGCGTCTAATTCCTGAGCTATCTGGCCCCGCAAATGCTGACTATCCGCCTTAATATGCTCGACTTTGCTGCCCTCGCCAGGGCCGAGATGCAGAAGGGTATGCTCGTTGGCAGCCTCGCTCATGTTTCAAACTCCTCTTCGTCCTCGCGCTCAGGGTAAAAGGCAGCGACTTTGACCTGCTACCATCGACTCTTCTTTGAAAATGGTATCCTGACCCCTTGCATTTATTGGCTCATTGTTGATATAGTTAATCAACAAAGTAATCTTTCTACTCTACTATAGAGTGGGAGACGCAGTTCTGTCAACCCTTTCGCTGGTTAGAAAGGGAGAATTGAAGATTAGAGGAGTAACGTATGCGCTTTCTGCTCAGTTGCATCTCGACAAAGCATTCGCTCCTGAAGGAGCATTGGAAGCAGACGCGAGAGCAAACAGATTGTCCACTCACCGTCCTGGGGAGTCGTCACAAGCCAGAAGAGGACCAGGGAGGACTGCTGTGCCTGCTCGATGATTTGGGAGGCATACAGAGTACCATCGAACTCCCCATGCCGGCAGGTATCACGCCTTCCGAACATGGAGTCTTTGTCGCATCGTCCGACGCCGTCCATGAGGTCACCACAGATCTCTCCTTGATCCAGCACGAGGTCGTCAGCCTGCCGGGGTTCAATCTACTGCACTCGCTCTCCCGTACCGCACGCGGCTACCTTGCTGCCAGTACCGGCCTGGATGCGATCCTGGAATTTACGCGTGATGGTGAGCTGATCTGGAGCTGGTGGGCGACCGAACATGGTTTTACAGAGACGCCGACAGGTGAGCGACGCATCCTTGATAGCGGCGTAGATCACCGGGGCATCAAGTATGGCACGCTGGACCAGACGACACACGTCAATTCAGCCGCAGAACTGGCGGGCGGAATTGTGCTGGCGACCTTGTTCCATCAGGGGATGGTGATCGCCATCGATCGCGCGAGCGGCGCCTGGCAACCGGTGGTCGAGGGTCTGGATCATCCCCACGCTATCCGCGTCTTGACCGAAGATTACTTTACCGTCGCGGATACCGGCCGCGGCAGGGCGCTGCTGGTGCATATCAAGGATGGCAAGGGCCTGATCGAGACCGAGGTCGCGGCCGACACCACCTGGTTACAGGATTGCTCCTACGACTACCGCTACGATCACTGGGTCCTGGTGGACGGCAAACACTCGCGCGTGATCCTGCGCGCCGGCACGGCAGGCGATAAAGGCACCATCCAGTTTGACCTCAACCCGGAGTGGCGCCTGTATGAAGTGCTGCCCCTCTGATAGGCATACTTCAGGTTTGAGCGCGACAACGAAGTCGTGCTATTCTCCTCCTCTATAAAAAACCGCTAAGAACTGCGTGACCTCATTGCTCGCCCATATATAATCAGGGATTCACGGTATGTTGGCTCTCTTCTGCGCAGCAAGAATGCAACACGAGGAACAGATGGTGAAGGAGAGACGACGCCCAGGCGCCCGATCAGCCCTCGCGGGATGAGGACTTCACCGTACACGGGTTTACGATGTCCATCAATATAGCCAGTAAGCGGGGAGGGATGTTCGGCTCCTCCTGTGTCCTCGGTCGAATGCCAGAGGTGGGTGGTCCAGGAGGCGAGGGCATCTGTGAAGCGCTCCGCTCCATCGGCACGAGCGAGCTGTGATACAAAGGCTTCGGTGTAGCGATAGCCATAGGCGCGCATGCGTCCGGTGAGCAGCGCCAGACCATCGGCGGTAGAGCCGCGCAGGTCCCATGTCCGCGAAAGCCCGACTGCTCCCAGAAACAGCAGGGTGAGCAAGAGGCGCTGGCGCACTGCTGGACTCGCTGCCAGGGGAAGGCAGAGCGGCTCCGGTGGAACTGGGGTTGGACTTCGCAGCTTGCGGCAGACGCGCGGCCCTGGCAATAATCCAGCACAAAGGCGAGCACCTCACCGCGTCGTTTGATGGAGTGACCGTGGCGCCTCTCGACCAAAGCAGCCTCGCCTTCACGCTCGACGCGCTTGAGCAGCCGATACACAGTGCTCCGGTGCATCGAAACGGAGCAGCGCCTTCGCGCCTGTGTGACGGTCATCCCGTGTTCCACGTCCCGGACAATCTCCCGGCAGGCTGCCTCACGTCCTTGGCGTTGATCTGGTGTTACCACAGGCGGCATCGTCATCATCTGCTTTCCGGGGAGGAAAGGAATCGAATCTTTCCCATGGCAGCTCCGTCTTTCAATGGAGTGCTAGTGGCTGGATTGCCAGCGGCTCAGTGGGGTGACCTGGATCTGCTTCGCCAGCCCATAGGCGGTCGAGAGATCACTGTCGCTCTCCACAAAGACACGACCGATAACGAGCACCGACTTGTGCGGCGAAGCAATCTGTGTCATTCCCTGCGACACGGCTCCTTTCCAGCCCGGCCCGCTCATAAGGTAATCGCCAGCCTCGGTTCCCGTGGTGCGTTTGCCGACGTAGGCAAAGTTCGTGCCGTCCGAGGGATCAGTGAACTGCACGCTGTAGTACCGGCCCGCCATGTCCGGAACGTGCAACACGTGCGGCCCTTTGGAGAGGTCGAGCCAGCCACCGACGTAGAGCACGTCGGTGGTTCCTGTTCCGAGTAGGCTGGAGTTGGACGCCGAGGGCGAAGAGAGATGGGGCACCGCGTACAGCGTATTGACGGGGATTGGGTCACCGCCGAGTCCATGCTGAATGGCTCTTTTGTAGGCACCGTACGTGATAAACGGCCAAAAATACAGGAAAACGCACGCGCCGAGTCCCCATACGACGACGATCACGACGACGAACGTTATGAGCCTGCTCCCCCCCACCGAGAAATACCTGTAGACAACCCATGCGAGGACGGCCAGGATGGCGAACGTAATGGGATATTTGTATTTCAGAATCAACCTGTTCATGTTATTGCACTTTCATAACCGGCGGCACGTGGTACTCGCCGTCGAGGATAGCACGTCCGGGCAGATACGCGCGCAGCATCAGCTTGAAGTAGCCTGCCGGTGCCGGCAGCCAGTTGGACTCGTGCCCGGCGGGAGCCGCGCGCTGCATATACATGTCGATGGAGCCATCGGCGTTCGGCACGAGGCCGGAGCGAGAGCCGACGCTGGAGCGATCGATGGGGTTGCTGACCATGAACCCGACCACATCGGTCATGGTCAGCGACCAGAAGGCATCGTTGGGCGGAAGGTGTCCTGCAGGAAAATGCAGGACGTACGCGCGCTGGCCGGAGAGCCGCCGCCCCGCGCTGTCGACGGTCGTCGTCCAGTAGGCAGCCTCTTGCACCACATTGACGGCGGGCAGGTTTCTGGCGCAGGCGGCCCGCAGGAGGATGCCATTGCCGGGCTGGCCGCATTTGAAGGTGGTGCCCCACCCGTTGACGGTCGTGGTCATGGCTTTCACCACCGCGTTCATCATGATCTGTGCCGTGAGAAACGCCAGCACGCCGCCGACGATGATCCCTTGCACGACGGGAGAGATTGAGAAGAGCATGGGAGAGAACCATCCTTTCATGTGAGAGCACAGAAACCGAGCTGTGCTCCAGGGCGAGCCTCGTGAACGCTCGGTCCTCTCGCGGCTGACATTCGTGGGAGCCGCGTCCCCAAATGGGGAAAGGTGCCAGACGCTCTGCCTCTGGCACCTTGCCAGAGGCAGAGAACAGATTGTTATTCACCTTCTGCTGAGAAGTCTACCGCAAAACAGCCAGGCTGTCTTCCCTCCAAAGAGGTATTTTTTGGGGGATCATGACCTCTTTCAGAAGGGAGAGGGGATATGCAAGGCACGCGCACGGACCACGGCCTGGGTGCGATTCGTGGCGCCCAGTTTCGTCAGGAGATGCTTGACATGGAGTTTGACGGTGTGCAGGCTGAGCACCAGGTGCTCGGCGATCTGCTGGTTGGAGAGGCCCTCGGCCACCAGTTGCAAGACGTCCCACTCCCGTGCACTCAGCGGCTCATAAAGCGTCGAGCGTGGTGCTGGTTGCGTTGCGGCATCGGGCTGGGCCTGCCAGACGGGCACGATCGCTGCCTGGATGCGCTGAAGGTAGTCAGGCGAGGCGGTGGTAAAGGAGGCAATCAGCGCGAGCAGGTGCTCCATCACCTCACCTTCGTCGGCAAAGAGGCGCAGATAGCCTTCTGGTTCGGCCTGAGCGAGGATGGGCCCCAGCGTGGAAAGGGCCTGCTTTGTCTTGCCCTGGGCGTACAGCGCCAGCGCGAGCAGCATTTGCACCTCGATGCGTCGGCCATGAGCGCCTGCCCCAATGGAGATCTCCAGCAGATGGTCCAACAGAATCTGTGCCTGAGAGAGCGCCAGGGCATTCGGGTGGCCTCGTCCACGTGCGATCAACACCCGCGCCAACGTGACATAGCCCGCATAGCGACCCTTCCCCAGGGGGCTCGCGAGCGGGTCGTCAGAGTGGAGCCCGCAGGTCGAGGCCCACTGCAAGGCAGGAGCAAGCTGCCCGTAGCGCAGGGAAAGGCGGACCGGAAGCAGGATCAACACGTCTTTGCTCCCCTGGGGAACGGGAAACTGCGCCACGTCAAACGCTTCGCTCTCCAGGAGCTGCCTGGCCCGCTCGCTGTTGCCTTGCGCCAGGGCCACACGCGCCAGGACTCCGAGCCCGAGCAGTGTCAGCCAGGGGCTGGGACGAGCAAGATCCAGGTGTGGGACCAGTTCGAGGGATTGCGTCGCCTCGGACTCCGCTTCTTGCAGGCGATTCCACTCATACAACAGGACTCCATAGCGCTGATGCGCCATGGCGAGAGCCAGGGACGGGAGATGGTGGTGCCAGGCGAGCGCGCGGAACAAGTCCTCATAGAGCCGTCCCAGTTCGCGTAATCGCCCCAGTTCCTCGTACAGCGCATCGAGACTGGCAATGACCACGAAATTGGGGCTGGGTGAGCCCTCAGGCAAGGCTTGCCGCAAGGTCTGCTCCGAGGCCAGGAGATCCCCACTGACGTGATAGGTAGCCCCAAGGAGCACCTGCTGACGCCAGAGGGTGAACCGACTCCAGGTTGTCTCAGGTCCCGTGAGCGAACGCGTCATCTCCGCAGCGCGGGAAAGCGCCTGCGGGATATCCCCTCGGGCCAGCGCCTGCGTTGCCTGGTGCAGCGCCAGCTCTCGTTGCAGTTCTGCCTGTGCCTCGGGATCGTCCTTTGCATGCGTCTTGAGCAGCGCTGTGAGGTGCTTGATGACCCCTTCCGGGTCAGGCGGCTGCGACGTGCGTAGGGGCTGGGTCCAGATCGAAGCAAGAGAGAGATACACCGAGGCCGCGATGACCTCCTGCGGAAGCCGATCCAGCCAGTGGCTCAAGCGCACGAGCTTCCCTTGCTCCACCAGGGACGGCACCAACTCCTCCAGGAGGCGTGCAGCGTGGGGCAGGTCGCCAGAGCGAAAGGCATACTCACAGGCATCCTCTGCCCACCCGTGCTGTTCATACCAGCAACTGGCTCGACGATACAGTTCCGGCACAAGCGTTGGCTCCTGCTTCTGGAGCTGTGTGCGCAGCGTTTCGGCGAAGAGCGGATGGTAGCGATACCAGGTGTTGGTGGTATCCAGCGCACTGACGAAGAGATTCTCCTGGAGGAGGGTTGCCAGCCTCATGTGTCCATCAGACTCTTCAGTAACGCTCGCGCAGAGCGGCCCGGTGAGCCGCTCCAGCACGCTTGTCTGAAGCAAAAAGCGCTGCATCTCCGGCGGTTGCTGGAGCAGAATTTCTTCACGCACATAGTCCAGGAGGAAGCGATGGGTCACACCCGTCGCCCGGAGAAATCCTGCGGCATCGGCGTGCCCGCGCAGGG
>JALYTT010000348.1 GCA_030854145.1 Chloroflexota bacterium
CCGTCTCCTCTCTGCACTCCTTCGCTCTACCTGCTTGCTAGTGGTTTGCCCTATTTGCCCTGGCCTCGCGGCTCAGCGTTGCGATGAGCACGCCAAGCACGGCAACGATCAGGATAATTCCCGACGCTACTCGCAGCGGCGCCAGGACGGCAACGCTGTTTATCAGCGCGAGGATCACAATCGTGATACCGATGCCGATCAGGATAATCATATCGCCGACGATGAAGTTGTAGATGCTCTTGATAACCTTCATGAGCGCACCTCCTCCTCTGTCTCGATGGGGGAGATCATGTGATCCGCCGCCAGCGCTATGCCCTGACGCCGTTTGCTCTGCTTGAGCCATGTCACGATGAAGAAAGTTGCCAGCAGGTACAGTGCCGCCAGCAGGAGCAGCGAGGCATCGGCCAGGGGCCAGGCGACATTGAAGCCCTCGCCCGTCCAGAAGGTACCAAAGGTCGTGAGCATGATGCCCACCACGAATTTCAGGGTGTTCTCCGGCACCTGCTTGAGCGGTGCCCGTACCAGCACGCCCGCCAGGATCACCAGAATGCCGGCGGCGGCCGCTCCCAGCGCGGCGGAGCCGATCCCGCAGGTAGTGGTGCAGGCGCTAGAGACTGCGCTGCTGCCGAAGGTAATCACGATGAAGGCCACCTCCAGGCCTTCGAGCAGGACCGATTTGTACGACAGAGCTACCCCGAAAGGCTCAAAGCGTGCCACACGGACCTCTCCCCGTGCCCTGACCTCCGCCATAGTCTCCTCGAAGATCGCCTCTTCGTCATGCAGCGCCTTGAGGCCGCTGTAGCGCAGGATGGCTTTTTTGAGCCATTTGAGGCCGAAAAGAATAAGGATAATACCTACGACCAGGCGCAGTGTATCGATGGGAACCCATTTGACCAGCGCGACTCCCAGGGTGCCGACGATCAGCGCGAGGGTCGCGGCGGCAGCCAGCGCGCCGGCCAGCGACGAGCGCCAGTTAATGGTTACCCCTACCACCAGTACTATGGTGAAGGCTTCAACGAATTCAACTGCCGAGGCGAGAAATGCAGCCGTAATGACCGCCCATTGCATGCGACTCTCTCCTATTTCCGGGTGACTCGTGACCCAACGTTTTAGCAGGAATCACCCTGCTGTATGATAGCACATTGAGCGCATGCTTTGCGTTCAGGGAGCTTCACGCTTTGACGGCCACGATCTGCAACCAGGTGCGCTCAACCTCGGTCAGCCCCTGTTCCTCTCCTGCCTGGTAGACCGCGATGGCCAGGGCTTTGGCTCCCAGGGCCAGGGGTGCGCCCGGCAGCGCTCCCTCGATAAAGAGCCAGTAATTTCCCAGGTCGCGCCAGGCATCCAGCGAAATGTTGACGTTTGATTGCGCGGCCTCGACGTGTCCGAACCCGCCCTGCTTGAGCAGCTCGATATAGCCATCCGGGGTGAGCCACTGCATCGCCATGGCCTTGGCTTCGCGCGAAAGATGCACCTCGGGGTGCTCTTTTCTAAGCCAGCCAACGGCGCGTCGCGTCCACAGACGATAGAAGCGCTCGGTCCCTTCAACGTAGGTGCCCTCGTAAAAGGCGCTGTTACAGGCAAAAATACCGTTGGGAGCCAGGATGCTGGCTACCTGCTGGAATGCGGCCAGCTTGTCGGGAACGAGGTGGATGGCGTTGCAAAAGAAGACCGCATCGACGTTGTTGACGATGCTTGAGAGGTCATCAGCTTCTCCCTGGATGAACTCCGCTTGCGACCCTGTCTCCTCCATGCCCTTCTGTGCGCGACGCAGCGCCTCAGCCGATGGGTCAACGCCAATGATGCGTGCCTGGCGGCCCTGCCGTGTCAGCTCTTCCGCGATCAAGCGCGTGACTGCCCCGGTTCCACAGGCCATGTCCACGACGGTCAGTGACGCGCCGGCCGGCCGGCTGGCGAGATGGGCCAGCGCCTGTTGCACGAGCGCGCGATTGATCCCGGTATAAAATGGATGTGCCGCGAATGCTTCGAAAGTAAATTGGTTAGTCTCATCCGTCTCAATCAGGCCCATGGGTGTAGCCTCCTTCTTTTAAGAATAATAACGATTTAGAGAAGAATCGCACCCATTTTGTTTCAGTAATAGGACCTGTGGTTCGAGCCGGCATATGTGCATGTTAGATATGCATCGCCATGCCGCCGTCAACGCACAGGATCTGCCCCGTGATGTAGCCCGCTGCGGGCGAGCAGAGGAAGCCGATGGTCGCTGCCACCTCTTCGGTGGTGCCAAAACGTCCCAGCGGTGTGATGCCAAGCATCATCTGGCGCTGCTGTTCCGTGATGGTCGAGGTGAGTTCCGTGGGAACGAAGCCTGGTGCGACGGCATTGGCGGTAATATTGCGGCTCGCCATCTCGCGCGCTGTGCTTAAGGTAAGGGCGAGCAGCGCGGCCTTGGATGCGCTGTAGTTTGCCTGCCCCGCGTTCCCCAGCAGGCCCGCGATCGAGGCGACGTTGACGATGCGCCCCCAGCGAGCCTTCATCATGGGGCGCAGCGCGGCTTTGGTGCAAAGAAAGGCCGAACGCAGGTTGGTGTTCATCACGTGCTCGAAATCGGCGAGTGACATCTGCAAAATGAGCTTATCTCGCGTCGTGCCCGCGTTATTGATCAGGATCGTCACCGGGCCGACCTGCTGGTTGGCTTCGGTGAAGAGGTGCGCCACGTCCTCTTCCTGGCTCACATCTGCGCGGACCGCGATGCAGCGTCTCCCGAGCGCCTCGATGCTGGCCCGTGTCTCGGCGGCTGTCTCGGCGTTGCTGCGATAGTTAAGCACGATATCTGCCCCCGCTCGCGCCAGGTACAGCGCCGTCGCTCGCCCGATGCCCTGTCCGCTCCCGGTTACAAGCGCGATTTTACCGGCTAATGCTGTGTTGTGTTCATCGTTCATGAAAGGCCCTCTCCTTGTTTGTCCTCCTGGCTCTCCTCCCTACATGCCGCTTTAGTATAACATACACAAGTTAATTATACGAAAGAAACGGGCAAGCCAGAGATTAGCACGCTACCATCGAAGCTCTTGTGACTTCGATGGTAGCGTGTGACGCGTTTCCACCTCTATTCTCGCCATCAAAAAGCCTGTCCTCTTTACGACCCGCCTTCGGGAGAGCGTACGAGCAGAAGGTCTGTGACCTCCGGGTCGAGCAAGCTGCCATTGGATACCTGGGATGATGGGGGCAGATCGTTGAGCAGGCGGCTGACAAAAGGCTGCATATCCAGCTCCGATAGCATGAGTGGTCTCTCCAGCGGTCCGTTCATCGCTTCCTGTTCTGGCTCGCCAGATAGTTCTGTTTCCTGGCCATCTTCCTTATCGTTCTGAGGCTCATCCTCTGGAACACCGCTCTCTGTTATCTCATGGCCTTGTAGCTTATCTTCCTCTGGAACATCGCTGTCTGTTATCTCGCTGCCTGTTTCAGTGGTCTCCCCAGCGCCGGGTGCTGGCATATTGCGCGTGGAGGCCAGCGTTTCTGAGAGATCCGCGGGTATCACGGCTGGTGCTGCTGCTACCATCGCGTCTGTTGCTGCTGGTTCCTCCACCAGAGCGATCGGTGCTTCGCTAGTGATTGACGTTTCACTTAGCGGGTCTGGCGTCTCTGTAAGCCCGGCTACCTCTCGATGGTCAGAGACTGGAGGGATCTCCTCTTCCGCTTCTGAGGGGTTGGTGGTTTCTGCGGATGTCTCGTATCCATTGGCAAGTCTGGCGACGCCCGCCTGTACTGCCACATTCTCTATTGTTGGTTGCATATCTTCCTCTTCTACCTCCTCAAATGACAGTGGAGCCAGGATGTCCTCTGTGTCAGGGACATCCGCTCGCCTGATGGATGGCACCGGTGCGGCCTTTTCTACCTGAGCTGGAATGTGCCGGGGTGGCGCTGTCGCCGGGCGAATGGCCTTCATGCGCAACTGGGTATTCTGGGTATCCTCAACAACGGGTTCTGGCTGGGGGAGGGGCGGATCGTCGTAGACGACCGTGCGCAGTTGCTCCGCAGTGAGATGGCGGACATTCGTAAGATCGGCCCCGGTCAGGTTGGTGCCTTGCAGGTCGGCGACCAGCAGGCTCGCGCCGGCCAGGGTGGCATTGCGCAGGTCGGCGCGCGCGAGGTTCGTACCTGAGAGATCGGCCTCCGAGAGATTAGCCCCCGCGAGACAGGCGCCGGAGAGATCGGCCATGTAGAAGTTGGCCCCCATCAGTTGCGCGCCACGCAGGTCGGCGCGCCCCAGGTAGCGATGCGATAGGTCGTGCTTGACAAGGTTCGCGCGGTACAATGCTGCCGGGCGCCAGTTCGCGGGCAGTCCGGAAGCCCTCCCATCCTGGTTCATGATGATCGGTGTCTCATCTGTATTCGGAAGCTTGCTTAGCTCAAGCTCAATCCCCAGTTGGGTGACGGTTCTGGTATGCTGGCGCGCGAAGCTGTTTTTTGCCTGCTCGATGTGCAGCAATAGATTCTGCTCCAGTTCGGCGCTGATCTTCTCGTGCCGCTGCTCCCAACTGCGCAGGCGGCTCTCCAGGGCGCGCTCCCAGGCCTTTTGCTGGCTACGCGCCTGCTCCATATATTGTTTCTGCAGCCTCAGGACAAGCAGGACCCCTGCTGCTGCGACCAGCAGGAAAATGATCACGCCTACTAGCAACGTCTCCATAATGTATTTCTCCCAACTCTTTCATGTTGTCTGTGTATGCCGGCATAGATGGACTTTGCTCATTATAATAAACTGCATTGAGTGCAGTCTATCCCCTAAAATGCGGGGAACGATGTATCCATTTTTATAATACACACCCTCACGATAGCAGGGTACGCCTATGCTTATCCCTACAAGCGCAACGTGCGTCTCGCTGGCTACATGTAGCCGGCAAGGGGTTACATGGTAAATATAACTGTTTCTCTATATGGACTATAGTACCAGAACGGCATATAATGGAGTTTAGTTTCTGGCCTAATTCCATTCAATCCCTGCTCATTTCCTGAAAGGTAAGATAGAGATGCCGTACGATCATCCATCGCCAACGTCGTTTTTGCTCGATGAAGAGCAGCGCAGGCTGATCCTCACCTGGAGCGATGACCATGAGAGCCTTCATGGCTGGGAGTCCTTGCGCTGGGCCTGTCCCTGCGCCTGGTGCGCCGGGGAAGGCGACCAGCCCGGTATGCTGCAGAACAGGCAGAGCCTGAGTACTGAGGAGACGACACTCGTCAACATTGAGCCGGTTGGGCGCTATGGCCTGACCCCCGTCTGGGAAGATGGACATAAGACCGGCATTTATACCTATGAAAAACTGCGTGCTATGTGTGAGTGCGACGTTTGTCGCGCCGCTAGAGGCAAAAGGCTATAGGCGTTAACAATAGTGATACTCCTCGTTGTACCCTAATGAATAGTATAGACACAGTGGCCCCCCAGCGGTTCTGCTCAGGAGGCCACGATTTGGGATATAAAGGAGGAGTCTCTATGACTACCAATGGATCTAGCACACATACTCAGCAGCATCCATCGCTGGTGCAGCGTCGCCTGAGCCACTTCGTCTCCGGCTGGACCATCCGCCTGCTCATTGCGTTCATCATTAGCTGGTTGATCATCCTGGCGTTCTTTGTCTCAGGTGTGGTCTCGCATTAACCTTCTTCTTGATCGCTCTCGAAGCGCACTCCGTACCGGCCGCTGAGATAGTCGTACATATGGTCGCTGAAGTGGTTGGCATTGATGAAGCCCCGGTTCTCCGGCTTGATCTCTGAAAGCTGGATCATCAGGCGCGTATCACCGTTTTGGTAATGGCAATAGAGGGACCAGCGCTCATTGCGCTCCAGCAACACGAAGTCCGAGGCAATGGAGCCGGAACCCGCGCCGGCACGTTCGCGGCGTAGTTGTGCATGGTGGGCCAGGTGATGATAGGCGGCGTCGAGGTTATCAACGACGAAGCCCAGGTGATGCCAGCGGCTGGGCAACCCATCCGAGAGCGGCGCCTTCTCCGTTCCGAAGCAGAACAGGGCAGTGTTCCCGGTGGTGAGCACCGTCTGGTGGCGATCATCGCGCACAACCGTCATACCCAGCACTTCGCTGAAAAACTCCTTAGCATCCTCCCGGTCGGCCACAGTAATTGCCAGGTGATCAAAGCCAAAGTTGGTCCATGTGCGCTGCACGCCTCCCGTCGTTACCTCTGGCAGCGACCGGGCCTCGATGTGAAACGTGTCTGTCTTGAAGTGCGTGACGCTCTCGCCGATGAACATATCAGGAAAAACCTCGTCTCCGGCCGGCGTGCTAATGCGTATGCGGTGTCCCCGTAGTAGCCCCTCCGGTAGAGCGTGCTCCAGCGCCTCGTGAAAAATTTCCTGTGGCTGCACCTCTGCCTGGTAGGCCTCTCCGTTGACCACCAGCGTCAGTGGCTGGGTTGTCGCCGCTGATCCCGCTCCTGGGGTTGACTGTCTATCGCTTGTCATAAGTTAGAAGGAAATCCTTTCGCTGTGATGTCGTCTGTAGATATTATAGCGTGACATGCAGCCCTCAGGTGGATGGATTTCCGTCATGCCGGTCGCTGGAAGGATCGCCATCTTATGCCGATTCGTCTGTGTTCTCCTCCTCTCCTTGCTTGAAGGCCAGGCGTAGCAGTGCATCCTCGATCCCCCACCAGGCCATCTTCTCTGCTTGTGGTCGCGAGAGGATTTCATGATTCCGGGCTGCCTGGAGCATATGCTGGACAACGCTTTGCTGAAAACTTGCGAGATATCTTTGTTGCCTGAAGCCAGGCGGCATGATCCCCAGTTCTATCTGCTCCAGATCATAAAACGCGTCGGATTCAAATGCCAGCATCAGCAATTCGCCATAGAGCCGGACAAGGTCCAGGCGCGGCTCGTTAAAATAATGCTGCTGCGTACTGGAGAGGCAGAGACAGCCGGCAATGCGACCCGCGAGCATCAAGGGGTAGACCATGCTGCTCTCTTCGTAGGTATTGTAATGGGCCGGGAACTGCTCCATTTTTACCACGTGACTCCCGATAATATTGGCATGGCCTGAACATATGGCATGACCTGCCTGCGATTCAGCCCCTAAGAAGTGGATATGATCCTCTAGATGGCTTTCCCATGGAGGCGTTCCCCGCCCTACGATCGCGCGCAGACTGCGTACCTTCTGTTCGGGTTGTGCTGGAACGCAGCGGACGACGACAATCTTCATGCCCAGGCGCGAGGAATCAAGATGGTCAAGCATCTGCTGCAAGATAAGCGTGCAGATCGTCGAGGCTCGTAGAATCGGCAGACTGCTCGTATATGTAGAGATCACCTGCGCATAAAACGCCGAGGAGATCTCTTGCAGGCTATCGTATGCTGCCCCGCTTTCAGCAAGATGATGGGGAAACTCCTCTTGAAACGATTCGAGAAACGTTTGACTCCCAGGAATGGGCGCTACCGCATCAAGGAGCGGGCGCAGATACTCGCGGTGAGGTGTTGACTTGGACGTGGCCCAACGAACCAGGGTGATAGGATGCACTCCCACTACCCGTGTGATCCGCTGCCGCTCCCGGGGGTTGCTGATCAGTTCTCCCAGCCATTCACGCCACATTGGTGGCGATTCCATAAAAACTCCGTTCTGGGGACCTGCCCCTTTCAAGGGGTGGGAGGAAAGAACGCCGCCCGCAGGCGGGGGTGTTTTGAACGGACACCCCAACCGTAAGGCACCCTTGCGGGTGTACAAGCGGTCCCCTCGGCAAGGATACCAGGCGGGACATATCCTGCTCACTGCGGCTACCCTCCGCCACTGGTTAAAGCAGAACTCCTAGAGCCGGGAACTGGGGCAGCATTCCAACAGGTAGGTGCTTGACCGCTCCCTGGTATCGTCGTGG
>JALYTT010000349.1 GCA_030854145.1 Chloroflexota bacterium
AGAGGATCGCGATCCTTTGTCCTGAAGTGAGGAAACACCCAGCTTTATGCCCTCTCTTCGGTACTGCTGAAAAGCGAGTAAACAGGCAAAACGGGTACACTCCATAGCCCCTACGCGGGTCGGACGCGGGTCGTAGCGCTCCCTGGTTGAGTGCTTGTTTCTTATAATGACTAATGTTATGATAAGGAAACAGTTTTATGGCTGTGGCAGCGGCGGCTTCGCCGTCTCCTTATATTTAGGAGGGAATTTTATGGTAGTGCCAACGGCGCAACCTCAGGCTCCCGAACAGCGCCCACCTGTGCCGGGTATGGTGCTATGGCTGCGCAAACTCTGGTTATCGATGAGCCGTCCCCTCATTGCAGTGGTCCTGGCGATGTTTGTCGGTGGCATCGTCATTATGTTTACCTCGAATGGTTCACTGCTGGACCGCTTCAGCGCAGCTCTCACCGCGTACCAGTATCTCTTCATCGGCTCGTTCGGTAGCCTCTTCAACTTCTCCTATACCCTGACAATCGTCGCACCGCTGATTCTCGCGGGTCTGTCGGTAGCCATCGCCTTTCGCGCGGGGCTGTTCAATATCGGGGCCGAGGGGCAGTTGGCCGTAGGCGCGATGACCGCTGGCATCATCGGCCTGAAGCTGGGTGCATGGCCCGGTTGGGCGCTGATCCCCCTGATGCTGCTCAGCAGCATGTTCGCGGGCGCCGTCTGGGGCGGGATTGTGGGCGCGCTGAAGGCCTGGCGTGGCGCGCACGAGGTCGTGACCACGATTATGCTCAACTGGATCGCCTTTTATGTCACCGATTACCTGATTGATGGGCCGTTTAAGGCTCCATTCCAGGCCAATCAGACGGAGACGTTGCCCGCGCAGGCCACCCTACCTAAAGTTTCTCTCTTCTATAACAACACCCTGGGTACCTTTCTGCCTAAGATAGCGCAGCCGGAAGGCTACCTGGTGGATGTGGGTGTTTTCTTCGCGTTGCTGGCCCTGGTGATCTACTGGTTTCTGATGGCGCGTACCACCTTTGGCTACGAGGTGCGCGTGATCGGGCAGAACCAGAAAGCTGCCAGGTACGCGGGCATCTCTGTCAAGCGCAATATTTTTATGGTGATGGCCATCGCGGGGGCCTTCTCGGGTCTGGCGGGCGCCATCGGGTTAATGGGGCAGTTCCCGTACCAGTTGATTGGCACTACTTTTAGTCTCGATCCTACGGGCTTTGATGCCATCGGGGTGGCGCTGCTTGGGCGCACATCGGCGATAGGCGTGTTCATATCAGCGCTGCTCTTCGGCGGTCTGCGCCAGGGTAGTTCACTGATGCAATTGAAGGCCAATGTGCCTGGCGATCTGGTCTTTATAGTGCAGGCTCTGGTGCTATTTAGCATTGCGGCCGAGTTCCTGCCAGCGGCGCGGCGCGCCATCTCCGGGCGTCTGGCGGCCAGCCGTAAGCCAGCAATCGTACCGGCGATTGCTGGCCTGACCGTAGAGGACCTGCCTGCGAATGGCGCTGGGAGTGCGAGCACGGTACACCCGGTGAGCCAGGAAGTGCTCACTGAACTGGGCGGCGAGAGTAGCCCTGGCGAGGATGGCCAGCAGGAGACAGGTGGACAAGAATCTGATAAAAGCCTGAGCGAGGAGGGTTGACGATGTTTTTGCAGGTCTTATTCCGGGTTCTGAGTTCCGCCGATCTCTGGCAGGCTACTTTACAGTTTGGAGCGCTGCTTCTGCTGCCGGCGCTGGCGGGTGTGATCTCTGAGCGTAGCGGCGTCGTCAATATCGCTATGGAGGGCATGATGCTCACCGGGGCCTACGCGGGCGTCATGACAGCGCTGGCGTTCCATAGCGTGATTGTAGGCGTGATCGGCGCGATGATCGCTGGAGGCCTGATGGCCCTGATTCATGCCATTGTCTCCATCAATTTCAATGCCAACCAGATCATTAGCGGTATCGCCATTAACCTGGCCGCGCTCGGTCTGACGAACTACCTGCTCTTCGTTCAGACGGGCAACCAGGGCGTACCCACACTGTCAAATGCGCTGCGTCTCCCCACTATCACCTGGGGGCCGCTGGCCAGCATTCCTTTTCTGGGACAGGTGCTCTTCCAGCAGAATATCATCTTCTACGTGGCGCTGGTGGTCCTGGTTGGTATTCACTACCTGCTCTTCCATACCAACATCGGGCTGCGCATCAGGGCCGTGGGCGAGCATCCGCATGCAGCCGATACCGCCGGCATCAATGTGCGCCTCGTGCGCTACCTGTGTGTCGTCAGCGGCGGCTTTCTTTCGGGCCTGGCTGGGGCCTTTCTCTCGCTGGGCATCGCGGGCATCTTCAACTCGAATATGACTGCCGGGGCCGGCTTTATCGCGCTGGCGGCGATGGTCTTCGGCAAGTATACGCCCATTGGTACGGCCCTGGCCTGCCTGATCTTTGGTCTGGGCCAGGCCCTCAGTGTGCGTATGCAGGATACGGGCATCTCGCCGAATCTCCTGGCTACGTTGCCTTATGTGTTCACGCTGGTGGCATTGGTCGGCCTGGTGGGTCGCACCATAGCGCCCGCCGCCGATGGTATCCCCTACGAACCCGGCTCGGAGTAAAGACGCGTACGGGCGCGTGCAAGGGGCGCTCGAAAGGAAGGTTGCCTGTGCAAGAAAGTACAACGCTGGTCGCGAACCAGGAGCTGGCCGCGTCTCTGGCCGTCGAGATGCGCGCTATCAGTAAAGCCTGGCCTGGCGTGGTCGCCAACGATCAGGTCAATCTCCAGGTGCGCAAAGGCGAGATCCACGCGCTGGTCGGCGAGAACGGGGCCGGTAAGTCCACGCTGATGAACATCCTCTACGGCGTGCTCCGGCCCGACAGCGGCGAGATATATATCAACGGACAGCGCGCGCATATCAGCGGGCCGCGCAATGCGATTCGCCTGAAGATCGGTATGGTCCACCAGCATTTCATGTTGATCCCACCGTTAACGGTGGCCGAGAACATCGTGCTGGGACACGAACCTGGTGGGCTGAGCGCTCCTTACGAGAGCCGGAAGGCGCGTGCGCTCATCCTGGCGTTAAGCAAGCAATATGGCCTGCCGATCGATCCCGATGCGCGCATTGAGAAGCTGTCTGTGGGTCTGCAGCAGCGTGTTGAGATTCTCAAGACCCTGTATCGCGCCGCCGACATCCTGATTATGGATGAGCCGACCGGAGTGCTGACGCCGCAGGAGACATTTGAACTCTTCGGCGTGCTGCGCGGCCTGGTCTCGCAGGGCAAGACGATTATCTTCATCACTCACAAGCTGCGCGAGGTGCTGCAACTCTCCGACCGCATCACGGTGCTCAGGCGCGGGAAGAACGCCGGTGAACTCATCACCAGCGAGACGAACCAGGCCGAGATCGCGCGCCTGATGGTGGGCCGCGAGGTGCTGCTGCGCGTTAATAAGACGCCGGCGCATCCCGGACCCGTGGTGCTGCATATAGAGGACGTGCATGCGATCTCGGATCGCGGCCTGGAGGCCCTGCATGGGGTGAGCTTCGATGTCCACGCGGGCGAGATTGTGGGGATCGCCGGTGTGGAGGGCAACGGACAATCCGAGCTGGTTGAAGTGCTGACCGGTATGCGCAAGAGTAGCAGTGGGAAGATCACGATTACGCAGGTGCAAGATGGGCAGCCAGGCAAGACGCAGGATATCACAGTGATGGACGCGCGTCAGGAGCGCCTGGCCGGCATCGCGCACATCCCGGAAGATCGCCGGGGCAGTGGCCTCGTGCTCACAGACTCGATTGAGGATAATATGATCCTGGGGCGCGCGTCCTGGCCGCGCTTCTCCTGGCACGCGTTTGTGTTGCGGCTGCGCAACATTGCGAACTGGGCGCGCAGGCTGGTGAAAGAGTTCGATGTGCGTACGCCTTCCATAGAGGCGCCCGCGCGCTCCCTGTCCGGCGGCAACCAGCAGAAGATCATCATCGCGCGCGAATTTGCCTCGGAACCCATGGCCTTGATCGCCTCGCAGCCAACGCGCGGCGTCGATATCGGCGCCATCGAGTTTATCCACCGGCGCATCATCGAACAGCGCGATGCCGGCAAAGCGGTGCTGGTGATCTCCGCCGAACTGGATGAGATTCGCTCGCTCTCCGACCGTATCGCCGTGGTATACGAGGGGCAGATCGTGGATATCGTCTCGCCCGAAACCCCCGAACAGGATCTGGGCCTGATGATGACGGGTGGCAAGTCAGAGCAGGGCTACCATCCGGAATAATATGCGCAGAGGGCGCTCCCTTGACAAGCGGGCTAAAACAAAGTAGTATATAAACAAAGCTTTATGAAAAGTAGACAGGCTTTTTGCGAAGAAAGACCCATGCTTGATGAGATGAACGACTGGCGCGAGTTGAAAACCATGGTGAAGGCCCTGGCTGATGTCGCTCGCCTCACGATTGTCTATCACCTGGCTCGCCAGGAAGAAGTCACCGTAACGGCGCTGACGGACCTCTTGAAGATCAGCCAGCCGCTCGTTTCGTGGCATCTTCGCAAGCTGCGGCGCGCCGGCCTGATGCGCACCCGGCGGGCGGGACGCCAGGTCTACTGTTCCCTGGACAAAGAGCGCTTTCAGTACTGTCTCCAGCGCCTGGGACATCTAATCGATCCCACGATTGTTATCGGCTTGCTTCCAATCGGTGCATCGCTTATCGAGGCGGAAGCGGTTTTGGAGGAATGAGTGTCAGCAGTCTATTGGCTAGCACGCGGGGGAAGTGCGTTAGCGAAGTGGACGCCGCAAGCGGTACGACATGGCCTGGGGAGAGGGGTGGGGGCGGGCAGCTACCTGGCCTGGCGCTCCAAACGCCTGGTGACCCGGCAGAATATGGCCCAGGTCACAGGCCGTCCCGCGCATGATCCCTATGTACGCCACCTGGCCCTGGCTTCATGGGTCAACTATGGTCGCTACGCCGCCGATTTCATGAACTTCGGCAACACCGATGTCAGGGACATTGAGCGTCAGGGGCGCGATATGACCAGGGGCGCGCCTTCGTGGGAGACATACCTGGAGCAGGCGCTGCAACCGGGCCGGGGCGTGATCCTCACAAGCGCGCACTTCGGGAACTGGGATATGGCCGGCGCTTTCGTCGCCCGCCGTATCGCTGTCTCGGCCGTCGTGGAAACCTTCAGCGATAAGCGTTTGAACACCCTTATTCAGGCGCAGCGGCAGGGCCAGGGACTCAATATTATCCCCGTGGAAGGTTCGCCGCGGCGTATTCTACGCGTCCTGTTGCAGAATCAAGTGGTGGGTATCGTCGTTGATCGCCCTTTGCCGCCCGGACAGGGAACGGAGATTTCGTTCTTTGGGCGCACAACGTATGTCCCAGGCGGCCCGGCTACACTGGCGATCAAGACTGGTGCCGCGATCCTGCCCGGCTATGTATGGTATGGCCCGCCTGGCGAGTACTACGTTTGTGCGTTCCCTCCCCTCTTCCCTCAGGAAGGCGCTGAGCGCGCAAGCGAGGAGCGCCGTTTAACACAAGGCATCTATGATACTCTGGAGGAGATGGTGCGCGCGTCCCCCGCGCAGTGGTACATGTTTCGCCAGTTTTGGCCCGCTTCGCAGCCGGAACCGTCAGAGCTCGCGCAGAGTTTTACCACCGTTTAATGTTGCGTATGGGAACTGTTAACACTGCTATGGTACATTACGAGAGAAGCGTATAGTAGACGATAAAGAGATGTATGTATAGATTGTTCTGGTTAGCCACAATCCTTGTTCCACGTCTGCCCCGTGGTTTTGTGCGTTTGCTTAGCAGCGTGATTGGCTGGGTTGCCTGGATGGTGGTGCGTAAGGCTCGGAAGCAGGCGGTGATCAATATAGCGCATGTGTTAGGGAAGGATGTGTTGCAGACGCGCGCCGGGCGTAAACGCCTGCGTCTGAGTGTGCGCAAGATGTTTCAGTACAGCGCGCGTAACTACCTGGAAAGCTTCTATCTCCCTGGCATGACGGCAGAGATGGTGACGAAGAGCATGAAGATCGCGGGGGAGGAGCATCTCAAAGCGGCCCTGGCGAAAGGCAAAGGCGTGCTGCTCTTTTCGGCGCACGTGGGTCCCTTTGAGTCCCTGAGCCAGTGGCTGGCTATCAACGGCTACCAACTCACCATCCCTGTCGAGCCGCTCAAAGATCAGCGTATGCTTGACCTGATGCTCAATGTGCGCAGAAGCCACGGGGTGGAGTATGTGCCGCTGACCGGCGTGTCAACCGTCCGTTCTATCATGCAGTCGCTGCGTGCCAACAAGGTGATATTGCTCACCTCTGACCGGGCGATTATTGGCCAGAGCGTTGATCTTCCCTTCTTCGACGCCCCGGCCCGTTTGCCGGCTGGCCTGGCGACCCTGGCGCAGCGCACGGGCGCGGCCCTGGTGGGCGCCTTTGGCTGGCGGACACATGGCGCGCAGATAGAGGGCGAATTTGTGCCGCTCTCGCTGGCATTGTCAGAGGAGCAGCAAGCAGATACAGATATTTTGATGCGCGGCATCATAGAAACGACGGAGCGATTTATCGGTGCCCATCCTGAGCAATGGGTAGTGTTCGCTCCTGTGTGGATTGATGTATAATCAAAGGGTCAATAGGTGAGGAGCAACATGGCTACAAGTATACGCAACAGCGCGAGCAGTATCCCAGAGAGTCCCAGGATGGGAACAGCAATGTTAAAGAGAAACCAGCAGATGACGCAGATCGAAGCGCATCATGCGGGCAAGCTGGGCCGGGCTGATCTGCACATGCATAGTATCTATAGCGATGGCATTCCCACTATCGAGCAAATTTTGCACATGGTCCAGCATGAAACGAACCTGGATGTCATCGCCATCACCGATCACGACACCATAGATGGCTCCTTGCGCGCGCGCGATCTATGGGAGCAGGGGTCATACCGCTTCGACTATGTTGTTGGCGAAGAGGTAAGCACGAGTGAGGGGCATCTGCTGGCACTATTCATAGAGAAGCATATTCGCCCAGGGTTGAGCATGGAGCACACTATCGATCTGGTACACGAGCAGGGCGGACTGGCAATCGTAGCTCATCCCTTGCATCGCCTCTTCCGCCATAGCTGCCAGCGCGAGGTGCTGGACCGCATCTATGGGGCCAGTGATGTGTGGCTGGATGGGATAGAGACCTGGAACGCGAGTTTTTGCGGCATCTATGCTAATCGCGTGGCGATGCGTGTCAATCGTGAAGTCTATCGCCTGCCAGAGGTTGGGAATAGCGATGCCCACACATTAAATGCTATTGGACGCGGCTGTACCTGGTTCGAGGGGAAGAACGCACTCGATGTGCGTGCCTGTATTGAGGCCGGTCTTACTGCACCCGGCGGGAAACTCTGGCATGTACATGACTATCTACACCTGGCCCGGCATCATTTCAGCAAGCATGGTCTGCGCGGCCGGCGGATGCGCGCCGCCTGACCTGGTCTCCGGCCAACTCGCAGAGCGTAGATAGAGTGTAGCAAGCAGGTAGTCGCATCTCTATAAAAAGAAGAGCGGGGAGCGACGCGTGAAAATAGGTATCGTCACACCGTATGATTGGAGTTATCCCGGCGGAGTACGTGAGCATGTTCGTCACCTGGCTGACCAGTTTCTGAAGATGGGCGAGGATGTGCGCATCCTGGCGCCTGTATCGCATGCCGGAGACGAGGGGAAGCTGGCCGAGGAGCATGTGTATAAAATGGCCGGGGCGTCTCCTGTGCCTTTTAATGGCTCAATCGCGCGCGTGGCCTTAAACCCGTACCTGGGACGGCGGGTGCGCTCGGTATTGCAGCACGAGCGTTTTGATGTGATCCACCTGCACGAGCCATTGATCCCCGGACT
>JALYTT010000722.1 GCA_030854145.1 Chloroflexota bacterium
ATTGCAGCAATGGAGAGGACCGTGATCTTTTGTCCTGAAGTGAGGAAACACCCAGCTTTATGTCCTCTCTTCGGTACTCCTGAAAAAGCGAAGAAACGGGCAAAACGGGTACACTCCAAAGCCCTGCGGGGAAATATTCTCTTCTCTTCTCTAATCTGGTTGATCCTCCGTGAACACAATATTTTCATAGACGCTTGCCAGAGGAATGCGAAAACCGCTGCTTTTCAACTCTATCTCGTCACCTTGCCTGAACGGATGAAAGGTCCAGAGATTTTCCGTTTGGCGTCTATAGAGATCGACCGCTCGTTGCTGGGTATCAACAAGCACATACTCCTGGAGTGTTGGACTGGAGCGATAGTAATCAAATTTTTTACTTCGATCATATGTCTCCGTGCTGGGCGAGAGCACCTCAATAATCACAGAAGGGTAGCGCACAGTATCACTCTCGCCATGTTCTTGATCGCGTGGATCACAACTAATTGATACATCGGGATAGAGATAGCGCGTGGCTGAGATACTTACGCGCATATCGGAATTGTAGACCATGTATGGTCTACCAGGGAGCGCGCGGTCGAGTAGAACCAAGAGTGTAATGCTGATACGAGAATGGTTGACAGTACCACCAGCCAGCAGAGTTACAGCGCCATCAATAAACTCATAGCGTCCATCTGAGCTAGTACTGTCGAGTACCAGGTACTCCTCTACACTCATGGAACTCTGATAAGGATCGACTGCCATTTCTTTGCACCCCCTTCTCTCACTATTTTCGCACAAAACAGGATGGGAACACTACTCACTCCATGGGTGTCAAGTAGCAGGCTATTGGGCTGACAAGCTTCATGTAATGGGTGGGATGCCCCGTCCGCGTAGGGACCCGGCTTGCCGCATCCGTGTGGGGCTTGCGTGGCCAGGGGGAAGCCTCCCAGGCCCAAGTTACACGGATGCGGCAAGCCGGGTCCCTACGCGGACAGGGAAGCGCCCGCTCCCTTGTCACATGAAGGCGGTCAGAGCATTATGCCCGGCGCAAGCTTCTTTTGCACATACACTATGGCAGGCTCTTGCCAGCGCGGTTTGAGCCAGGCGAACAGGCGCGTTCTGGCCTCGGCGGGCGCAATCTGGAGGGGTGCGATATCGTGCTCTTCCATCCAGCGCTCGGCCAGCATATAGCAGGTGCCGTTCCAGCCACTGGTGTGGCCCTGGTCATTGCGGTTCTCGGCGACGCCTGAGATGACGATATCGGCACTGTTTTGCAATTCGATCAGCGCGCGGTCGAAGGCATTTTTGTCGGCTTTGTCCTGCATGCCGGCCAGTTTGCGCAGCCCTCTGACCTCAACGACGTGGCTGTGCTGGATGACCTCGTAGACCTGCATGGTCGAGCGCGCCAGCAGACCAGCTTCGTAGCGCTCTTCCACTGTATGGGGCGAAGCGAGCAGGCATCGCACGAGCGGAAAAACGTCGCGCGCGATCAAGATGGGTCGCGAGCCGAGAAAGCGGCCATAGGCAGCGACGCCCTCGGAGGCAAAACGGTCGCGCCAGTGCCAGGGATCGGTGTCGGCGCCCGTGTGCCACGCGGCAGGCTCGGTAATCGAGTCAAGCGAGGGGTGGTCGGGGATCCATGCTGATAGTGGCAGGATGCCCAGTTGTTCTATGGCGCGGCTGGCCTCTTCATAGGTTTTCACGATGAGATGCGTCACGGGCAGGCTCCTTTTCTGGAGAATATATTTCAGAGGCATTATACACTACAGGCCGCTTTCTGTAATGACCCCTCCTTATTCTCTTTGAAGCCCTGGCCTTGTGTTGAGGAGATCGCTCAAAAACGAAAATATGCTATAATGGTGCTGATCTACCGGAAGTGTCCAGGCGACACATGCTTCATGGAAGAAGCAGCACAGGAGAGCAGGAGCTATGGCGATAGAGAATAGCCCATATTAATAATCCCAGCAATCACCTATGAGAGAAAGGTCACGCGCCATGCGAACGCAATCGGCAGATACCTCCCCTGAGATGGAGCGCGTTCAGATCGAGTTGCTGCGGCAAGCACCGCTCACCAAACGCTTCGCAATGATCGAAGCCTGGAGCCAGTTCATTATCGAAGCGGCAAAACAAGGAATACGCCGGGAGCATCCGCAGGCCAGCGAGCAAGAGATAGCCTTGATCCTCCTCGCGCGCCAGTATGGACAGCCTATGGCTGACAAAGTACGTGCATATCTGGCTGGGAGAGCACAGAGATGAATGTTTGAGGATTTAGATGCCAAAGGCATGGTTCAAAACCATGTGACACTTTTGAACGATCAGGCGGCGAGAGCAGCATAGCCCAACGCCGCGAGCCAATGAGTATCGGATGAGGTCGATCC
>JALYTT010000350.1 GCA_030854145.1 Chloroflexota bacterium
TGTGGTGACAGGACGGCGAGGCAAGCCACGCGCTACGGACACGGGCGGTCTATCTCGGCTAGCCACGCACGGTGGGGCCACCGGCGACGTAGATGATCTGGCCGCTGACAAAGCTGGATTCCTCGGAACTCAGGAAGCAGATCACGTTGGCGACATCGCGGGGCTGGCCGACGCGGCGAACCGGGATGCGCTTGGAGGCCTCCGCGATCACGGCGTCCGGGTCCAGACCCTGGCGGCGCGCAGTTGAACGCGTCATCTCGGTATCGATGAAGCCAGGCGCGACCGCGTTGGCGGTGATGCCGAAGGGGCCAAGCTCAAGAGCCAGCGTGCGCGTGAGGCCCTGTAAGCCAGCCTTGGCGGTAGAGTAGTTAGCCTGCCCACGATTGCCGAGCGCGGAGGTCGAGGAGAGCGAGACGATGCGCCCGTAGCGCTGCTGCACCATGTGCTTCTGGGCGGCACGGCTGCACAGGAAAGCTCCCCTGAGATGGACACCCATCACGGTATCCCAGTCGTCGTCCGACATCTTGAACAGCAGGTTATCGCGCAGCACGCCGGCATTGTTCACTAAAATATCCAGCCGCCCAAAGTGGCTGGCCGCTTTGTCCACGGCGTCCTGCACATTTGCACTATCCGCCACGTTACAGGAGAGCGCCAGCCCCTCCGAGCCAATCTTAGCCAGTTCGGCCGCCACCTGCTGGCAGCCCTCGGTATCAATATCGGCCAGCGCCACGCGCGCGCCCTCTTCCGCCAGCCGCAGCGCCGTGGCGGCCCCGATACCGCGTCCCGCTCCAGTGACAAAGGCTACTCGTCCATCAAGTCGTCCCATGCATAGCTCCTTTTTGTGTTACTAATGGGTATGGAACATGTTTTGTACTTGAGTATATCACATCAAAAGTGTGCCAGTTGCGCATAAATGGGCGATCTGGTTCGCGGAGGTGGATGCGGATGAGAGGTAGGGGCGCCGTTTACAAGCCCGCCTGGCAGACAGATACGCGTGTGAGGCCTCGCGGGCTTGTAAACGGCGCCCCTACCTCTCATCCGCCATGTCGCGCCGCCTCCATGCAGGTCACGCCCTGCGGCCCGACGAGGGCGCTGTGTTGTATGCCCGCCGGCAGGATCAGGCAGTCGCCGGGGGCAAGATCGATGTCTTTGCCGGGGGCACCGGCATCATCAGGGAGCACGAAACGGATGCTACCGCGCACGCAATACAGAACTTTTTCATAGGTGTGACTATGGGCCGCGTAGGTGTATCCCGGCCCGTTAGACCAGGTGTAGGGTGAGAGCCCCTGCTCCTGCATACGTTTGCGCAATGCCTGTTCTTGAGGCAGCTCCGCCTCTTGCCAGGGAATAACTTGCAATATCTTCCGCTCCTTGCTTATCGCCAGCAGATAAAATCACGCTTATTCCGCTATTACCGCACTGATCGTACATCCTTGCCCCGGTCAAAGCGAGTGGGCGTAGATCGCTGTAGCAGCGAGATACACCATCAGCAAGCTGAGGGCAGCGAAGATGAAGAAGGCGATGACAGCTATCTCCAGACGCGCCCTCATGAAATGATGCGTCGGTGCCTTCATTGGGGGGGTCTCCTTTCCCGGTTGCAGGCCATCAAACAGCAGAGAGGCGAGGACTTCTGGCAGCTCTTCCCAACGAAACTAGAATGACACCGGCAGTACCTCTAATCCACGAAGGAGGAACGTGCCACGCCAACGAAGTTGATCTGATGCACTACTCAGACGCAAATTGGGCATTCGCTGGATCAGCGTGCTTATGGCGATTTGCCCTTCTAGCCGGGCCAGTGAAGCACCAAGACAAAAATGCACACCGTGGCCGAATGCCAAATGTTTGTTGTTCTTGCGGGTTATGTCCAGTGCATCAGGATTATCAAAATAGTTTGCGTCACGATTTGCTGACCCTATCACTGCCATGACCAGTTCACCGCGTGGAATGGTTGTTTCCGCAATCGTGAGATCTTCACGAGCATAGCGTTCGGTTGCCATTTCAAGGGGACATACAAAGCGCAGCAGTTCTTCAATCGCCGTCTTGATGAGTGCTGGCTCACTACGCAGCTTTGCCAACTGGTCGGGATGTTCCAACAACGCGAGCGTGCCGCTGCCAATCAGGTTCACGGTTGTTTCGTGACCCGCGATCAGCAGGAGAAAGATCATTGCCAGAATTTCATCGTCACTCAGTTGATCACTCCCTTCTTTGGCCTGAACCAGTGCTGTGACGAGATCGTCTTTTGGATGTGCATGTCGTTCCTTGACGAGTTTCTTTAAGTAGCCCATAAAGCGCATGATGGTGGGAATGAGCACAAAGTAATTCATGTTGGTTCCCGCTGAAACCACTGTCTTGCTCCAACGATGAAACGTATGATTGTCTTGGGCAGGCACCCCCAAAATGCGCCCAATCATGGTGAGCGGCAGTGGCAGTGCGAAATCAGCAATTAAGTCCATGCCGCCGTTGGGCTCTGCTTTATCCAGTAATTCATTGGTCAACGCCTGTATCTGGTCGCGCATCTGCTCGATCAGGCGTGGCGTGAATGCTTTGTGGACGAGTGCTCTCAGTCGTGTATGGTCTGGACTATCCAGGTCAAGCATAGTGTGCTCAAGCGGCTTGAACATGGGCGGTATCCAGGGCAACTTTTTCAATTGCTCAGGTGTCATAGCATGGCGGCGGTCCTTTACAAAACGTTCGTCTTTCAAGACATTGAGTACATCGTCATAGCGTGTAATAAGCCAGGCGCGCTGCTTGGAGATACTATGCGGTAGCGTTACCGGGAAAACAGGTGCTTCGGCGCGTAATTGTGCGTAAAACGGAAACGGATTTGCTTTGAACGTTGGCTCGGTAACGTCAACTTGCTTCTTCGTCATGATTGATCACTCCCTCGTCCGTCCAAAATCAGAGCAGTAAGAACCATTCATCATGTCAAAGTACATTCTGTTCCTTTCTTAAGAGAGATGCCACGCATGCGTGCGCCGATGGCGAGATCCTTCAGAGGCTCTCTTGTTTTGCTCTATAGCAATTGAATGATCTATCATCATAATGAATGTACATTCATTATGATGATAGATCATTCAAGAAGATTTGTCAAGCCTGGAGGATGAGATAGGGATTCACCAACGATAGGAACTCTCTATGTGAATTTCGACCGATGCACTAGTACTACAGTCCTACTTAGCATGTGAGAGAGCTTCAGGAGCGCGTTCGCCTATTCGGCGTTATGAATTGCCATTCAGCCTCCCAAGCCGCCTTACTTCACTTCTCGCCCTGTAAGTGGGGCTGTAGTATTAGAGCCTGTTTGGCAATGTGAGGTGCGTGCCCTGCCTGGCAAGATGAGCAAGATCGAAGAAGATTCTTTGGGGATCCATATGATATGCTCTCTCAAGAGGCGCTGCTCGACGCGCTCTGTGACCCGATAACCAAAGCCATATCCCTGATGCGCAAGAGAGGAATATCAGTCAGATCTGGCAGGGAAAAGCGACCTGCCGATGGAATTGGCACCAGTAAGCACTCTAGGCGCTGGTAGGGGGGAGCGCTACAAGAGATGAGGAACTGGGCACCACGCGCTACGTGAGGAGGGGACTCAAGCCTCGCCTGGTCCTCAGATAGGAAGCATGAGACGCATGAGAAGTCCCGCCTTCTCCCATCACCCAACGATTGAAAGGAGTTCTTTTTTATGAACGAACCGGTCACGAACATCGACCCACGCTTCAGCGACCCGGGCGCGGTTGCCACGCCATGGGATGAAACGCGCCGCGTCCTCGAAACAGCCGAACTGTTCTGGATCTCGACAGTCCGGGCCGATGGTCGGCCCCACGTTACTCCACTGGTTGCCGTATGGCTCGATGGAGCCATTCACTTCTCCACCGGTGCCGAAGAACAGAAGGCCCTGAACCTGGGTGGGAACCCCCATGTGATTCTCTTGACTGGCTGCAACCACTGGGATGCAGGACTGGACATTGTGGTCGAGGGCGACGCCGTCCAGGTCACTGACGATGAGGCGCTCACACGCCTCGCCCAGGTGTGGACCACCAAATGGGACGGACGATGGCACTTCGAGGCGCGCGATGGCGTCTTTCACCACGAGGATGGGATGGCCCTCGTGTTTTCGGTTACGCCAACCAAGATCCTTGCCTTCGCCAAGGGTCACTTCAGCCATACGCGCCATCAGTTCTGAACGGAGGGAACTGGCAATGAGCATTTCAGGATTGTCCCAGGCGCGGCTTGCGCGCATGCATAATTTCATGGCCAGCTACGTTGAGCGCGGCGAAGTGCCTGGCCTCATCACCCTGGTCAGCAGACGGGGCGAAGTCCATGTTGATGTGATCGGGACGCAGGCTTTCGAGGAGAGCACCCCCATGCGGCGCGACAGCATCTTCCGCATCTCCTCCATGACGAAGCCCATCATCGCGGTGGCGACCATGATCCTGGTGGAGGAATGCACGCTGTGGCTGGATGAGCCGGTGGACGCTCTGCTTCCCGAACTGGCCGAGCGGCAGGTGTTGAGGCGACTCGATGGGCCACTTGACGAGACCATCAAAGCTTCGCGACCGATCACCGTACGTGACCTGCTCACGTTGCGCATGGGCTTCGGGCAGTTGATGGCACCGCCAGATGCCTATCCAATCCTGAAGGCCGCGAATGACCAGCAGATTGGCATGGGGCCGCCGAGCCCATCGCAGATGCCTCCACCTGATGAATGGATACGTCGCCTGGGGCGGCTTCCGCTCATGCACCAACCGGGTGAGCAGTGGATGTACAACACGGGGTCCGACGTGCTCGGCGTCCTCATTGCACGTGTCTCAGGCCAGCCGCTTGAGACGTTCTTGCGCGAGCGAATCTTCGAGCCACTTGACATGCAGGATACCAGTTTTAGCGTGCCGGAGGCATCGCTCGATCGGCTCACAACCACCTACTGGCGTGATCCCACCAGCGGAAAACTGACCATGTATGACGAGGCTGTGGGCGGCCAATGGAGCCGTCCGCCAGCTTTTCCGTCGGGAGCGGGAGGACTGGTTTCGACCATTGACGATTATCTGGCCTTTGGTCAGATGATGCTTTCGCAGGGCAAACACAACGGTGTGCGCATCCTGTCGAGACCGTCAGTTGAGACGATGACAACCGATCAGTTGACCCCTGAGCAGAAAGCGGTGTCCGGCCTGTTCCCTGGCTTTTTTGATAGCCAGGGCTGGGGGTTCGGCGTCTCCGTGATTACCAGGCGCGATGATATCGCGGCGGTCCCCGGTCGGTACGGCTGGGATGGCGGCATGGGCACCTCCTGGTATTGTGACCCCAGAGAGAACATGATCATCATTCTGATGACCCCATGTTTCCTGGCTTCTCCCAATCCGCCGAACGTCGCTTTCTGGACGTTGGCCTACCAAGCGATCGACGACTAGGGGATGGTTGAGCACTGGTTAGCTCTTGCTCCTCACACGAGCGAGGAGGAGCCGAACCAGTGCTGCCTGGATCAGTGCTTCACTGCTTTGCACTTTTCGCTCGTAGTCCTTGCTTAGCCTTCTATTGCGGGATATCCAACTCAGCGTTCGTTCCACTACCCATCGCCTGGGCAAGAGGCTGAAACCACGCGAGCCTGGCGAGCGCTCGACCACTTCGAGATCCCAGCCACCCTCGGCTTTGCACCAGGCGGCCAATTTGTAAATGTTGCAATTAAATGGCGGTAAAATGTGATAATTATCTGACGTATATTCCCAATGGCTTCTTTCATTGAAAAACTGTAGATCGGCTTGTAAAGCTCTTTGTCGCCCTTACGAAAAGAAGAGGTCGTAGTTGGTACTACGCCAAATAATTATCGCATTTTACCGCTATTTAATTGCAACATTTACATTCTGTTAGCCTTTTTGACCCATATTGCTATTCCGACTTTTTGTTCCTACCAGGGGCAAAGGCCTAGTATCGGCGAGCAAAGGCTTGACTAGTACTACAGTGACACTTAGCAGAGAAAAGTGGTAGACTGCTTCTAGGAGAGTGAAGCAGATGATCACAACCGAGCGAGAAAAAGCACAACCAGACCAGGAAGACACTCTGTTGCAGCAAGCAGCAGAGGAACTGGCCTCCCTGCAAAGGTGCATTGGGCCCCGCTTCCGACGAGCGGAGGTGCGCCAGCGGGCAGCCCGCTTTTTGGAGGGATTGATGTCTCCAGTAGAACGCAAGAACGGCTGGCAGTTGGCCGAGGAACTAGGTGAACATGGCCCGCGAGGAGTGCAGCGGCTGTTGGGGAAAGCGGACTGGGATCAGGAGGCGGTGCGTGATGACCTGCGAGCGTATGTGGTTGAGCACCTGGGAGAGGAAAGCGCGGTCCTGGTTGTCGATGAAACCGACTTTGTCAAAAAAGGGAAGCAATCCGCAGGAGTGGCGCGGCAGTACAGTGGGACAGCGGGGAGGCGGGAAAACAGCCAGGTGGGAGTCTTTCTGCTGTATGCCAGCAGCCGGGGAGCGGCATTCCTGGATCGAGCGCTCTACTTGCCGGAAGAATGGATGACGGATGGGATACGGTGTCGAGAAGCCGGCATTCCCGACGACGTTACATTTGCAACGAAAGGAGAGCTGGCTAAGCAGATGCTTTCTCGGGCCTTTGCAGCAGACATCCCGGTGCAGTGGGTCGCTGGCGACACGGTCTATGGCTATGATGAATTGCGGTTGTGGCTCGATGAGCAGCAGAAGAACTACGTGTTGGCGGTTCCTGAGACCCATCTGGTCTGGGTAGCTGGGCAGCACCAGCCCGTAGGCTATGGAGCAGCACTCTTGCCTGAGTCTGCCTGGGCGGTACTCTCGGCGGGTGAAGGAAGCAAAGGGCCACGGCTCTACGAATGGGCCTGGCTCCAATTACCAGAGCAGGCAGAGGGAGGGAGCAAGCGAGCACGATGGCTTCTGATCCGGCGCAACCTTCTCGATCCGAGCAAGCGAGCGTACTACCGCGCGGCTGGCCCGGCCCGCACCCAGCGTGCTGATCTGGTGCGTGTCGCAGGGAGTCGATGGAAGATCGAAGAAGGCTTGGAGGAGGCAAAAGGAGAAGTCGGACTGGATCAGTATGAAGTGCGAGGCTTTCGGGCATGGTACCGCTTTGTGACATTAGCGCTCCTGGCTCACGCCATCCTGGTGGTGGTGCGAGCTCAAGCCAACGCGCAGGAAAAAAAAGCCCAGTACAGCAGGGATACATCCCACTGAGTGTGGCAGAAGTGCGTCGGATGATCCAGATGCTACGGGAGTCAGAAGAACAGCGCGAACGGAGGCTGTGGTGGTCGCACTTCCGCCGCCAGCATCAAGCGGGAGCCAAACGCTCTCATCGAGAGCGCCGCGCCTGTCAGGCTCCTGGGAGTCACCCACAAGAGCTTGCACCCATTCGATTGGCTGGAGTCTCTGCCTTGACCGATGCGCAGTGGGAGAGGATTCGTCCGCTTCTGCCAAAGTACGTCTCACAGACAAGGCGGCCAGTAGCCGATCCTCGCCTGATTGTCGAAGCCATTGTCTGGGTGATGAGCACAGCCTCCTCCTGGCGCGAGATCCCAGCACGCTTTGGCCCGTGGTCCAGCGTGGCCGAACGCTATTATCGATGGTGCAAGAACGGGAAATGGGCACACATCCTCCAAGTCTTGCAGGAGCAAGATGTTCCCATTTCTTCCTCTGCTTGAGCCACTAAGTGTCACTGTAGTACTAGACTTCCCACTTTCGTAGCTGCGCGATACATCGCGCATGCGCTGACCGCATGTAATGGGTAGGGGCACGGCTTTTCGCAGGGGTAGTTTTTTTCTAGGACCGTAAACTATCCTTGATGAGTTTGGCCTCAAGATCGGCGA
>JALYTT010000351.1 GCA_030854145.1 Chloroflexota bacterium
CGCATGCACCTCCTTCATCCGACAACAAACGTTTTCTTTCTCCTATTCTATCATGGATTTTTCAAAGCCGCCATGTACTAGCCCCAGCGCGATCAATCGCGCAGCTACGAAGGATGACGGATGTTCAATGGTCCTGTGTGAGAACTGCCCCTTGTGCATACGTACATATTAGCAGGGAAAATAGAGGAACGTGCATGTAACAAACTCATAGCCACCAGCTATGGGTCCCCATATGGAGTGCCGCCCAATCACAGTGTGAGATAGTTCATGGATGCCATCCAGTTCGGTCAATGGATCAGCAAGCACCGGCGTATGTGTGGCTGGAACAGCCAGCGTGCGCTGATTGCTACTGTGCGCCGCGATCCCAAGATCAGCAAGATGGGGATCTCCGAAGATTTCCTGGCGCGCCTGGAGGCGGGCCATCTCCAGCACCCATTTCGCGGCACCACCCGCCAGCGCGTCATCGCCCTGGCATATCTGCTGTGCAAGACCCCACGCGACGTACAGGCATACCAGCGCGCGGCGGAACTCAACGACCTCAACGCCGAAGAGACCGAGCGATTTGCCTACCTGACTGAGATCCTGGGGGCCAGGCCGTCGCCTGTCGCCATGCTCCTGCCGCCGCGTCCCACGCGGCTGATCGGGCGCGCGGCCGTGCTACAGGATGTCATGCGCGTGCTGCGCGAAGGCGAGCCCGGCATCTACGCGCTGACCGGCATGCCCGGCGTGGGGAAGAGCGCGCTGGCCGCTGAGGTTGTGCATCTGCTCTCCACCGAAAGCAACAGGTACCGGCGCGTCTTTCCCCATGGCATTATCACGCTGAGCGGCAAAGGCTGTACCGGCACCACAGGCCTGATCACCTTCCTCAACAAGGTAGCGGATATCCTGGGATCGCCGGCGCGCAGGAGTCCCGATGGCCAGGCAGATGGCCAGATCCATGTTATCCCTGGCCTGACAGACACAACTGCCCTCAACACGGCGCTTGATGCAAGCCTGGCAATTGACCGCACGCGCACCTTCCTGGCGGGCAAACGCGCGCTGCTGCTCCTTGATGACCTGGACCCACACTTTCCCCTACGCCTGGCCCTGGATGCATTACTGGTCCATGGCTATAGGAATGAGGAGGCGGATGCAACCTCTGAGAATTTCCTGACTGGCTGCACAATGCTCGTTACCAGCCGCAGCATGCCTTCGCCCGGCAATATGACATACCACCTGCACCTGGACCCGCTGGACAAGGAGGCCGCGCTCGAACTCTTTACCGCTCTGGTGAACCGCCCCCTCTCCAACGAGGAACTGGTCTCCGCGCGCCAAATCTGTGCAGCGCTGGGCGAGCTGCCGCATGCTATCGAGCTTGCCGCTAGTGCAGTCAGGGTCGGTACCTCTTGCTCGTTACTGGCAACACAGCTTGCCGCGCAGCCGCTTGATCCTCTGCTGGACAGCGAAGGCGATTTATATACATGCCTGGAGCAGGCACATCATGCGCTCCCAGCGGATATGCGCGAACCGTTCATCAGGCTCGCCACCCTGGGAACGCAGCCGTTCAGTCTGGAACAGGCGGCGACCACGCAGGTTCCCCTGGGCGGCTGGACGCAGATTGAACTCAGCAATCAGCTTGTCTTTAATCTACCGCTACGCGGCCTCACGACCAGCAACACTCAGGACAACGCTCCATCCCAGCACGAGGCCCTGGTCGGCACCGCTACCATCCTGACCCACCTCGTGCGCCACTCATTAGTCGAGCTCCTGCCATATAACGCCCTCGCAACGCCTCCCGTCTCCCAGCAGATAACGGGAACTCGCTCCGCTGGACACTCCCAGTATCGCCTGCATCCCTTGCTGCACGCCTATGCCGATATGTGCCAGCGCAAGCAGCACGCGGATACCATCGCCTATGCCGAGCAATATCAAGAAGACATGCTGCACCTGGGGCAGCAGCGCGAACGACTGCTGACCACCCTGGCCCAGCTCTGGTACAACCGGCAGTATGACCAGGTTGTGCGCCTGGTGGGGTACCTCTTACAGTTCGTTGGGCGGCTACGCAACCAGCAGGGCGAGCATATCTTACTGTGTGGCATACAGGCCAGCCAGCAGATCCATGACCGTTTTCATATGGCCCGCTTCTTGAACAGGCTGGGCAGGCTACGCATGCACCGGGGCGATTTCGACGGGGCGCGCCAGGCCTGGGAGACAAGCCTGGAAATAGCACAATCTATAGAGGCCAGCCGGTCATTTGACCACCGTGTGCAACTGTTGAAACCCTGGGTCAATCTCTCGCTGCTGGCAACTGAGATTGGGGATCACGCTGCCGCGCGGCACTATGCTCAGATCTATCTTGAGAAATGCCAGATGCTGGGCGATCTGAGCAGCATTATCGACGGTTTCCTGGAACTGGGGTGGGCCTCGCTCTACCATGGCGACCGGGCTACGGCGGAACAGGCTGTCAGGAATGCCGCAAATCTGTGCTCCGCCTATACCTCTACTACCACCTCCTCCTGTGCCAGATTGCTTGTGCTGGAGGTGCAATACCTGCTGGCTTATGTACAAAATGACTACAGGCAATCGCAGAAGTATCTTGAGGAGCTCGTGACTCTGGTGAATGAGGGATTCGACCCATACGGTATCGCAGCGCTGCTGCTCGACCAGGCAATGTTCGCGCAAACGCAGCAATTGCTGGACGAGGCGCGCGCGCTGGTGCTGCGCAGTATCAAGGCCACGGCGGAGATCGAGGCGCCGATGTTGTATGCCCGCGCGCTGGCACTGCTACAACAATTGCCGGCCACGGCATCCTCGGTCGGGGGCGGTCGCTGAGAGGCTCCAACCTCTGGTGGTGCCCCCAAAGGCTCTGCCTCCCAGCAACCGACTCCGCTGCTAGCATACAGCAGGATACGAAATCGTGCCGCAGAAAAACCCATCCTGAGCGCGGAAATTGCGCGTTGTATTGCGACGGACTATTGCATAACATCAGGCAGGAAGCGCCTTGAGCATGGCAAGTTCAGCGCGGAACACATCAGCAACTCTATTTAGAAATATCGCGCATGCTCAACTGGATACGCCCGCGCCGGGCATCGACATTCACGACACGCACCTGCACCACCTGCCCAACGGCCACTACGGCCAGGGGGTCCTTCACAAAGCGGTCGGCCAGCTCCGAGACGTGGACCAGGCCATCCTGTTTGACGCCGATATCCACGAAGGCGCCAAAATCTACGACGTTCCGCACAGTCCCCTGTAGGATCATGCCTGCCGTCAGGTCCTCCATCTTCAACACATCATGACGCAGAAGGGGGGCAGGCAGGGCATCGCGGGGATCGAGGCCGGGCTTCTCCAGGTTCTCCAGGATGTCATTGAGTGTCGGCAGGCCAACACCAACCTTTTTGGCGAGGTCGCTCCAGGTCGCCTGCTCACCCCCGGTCGCGGCAGTATGCTTGTTACGTCCCAGACCGCTCTGGAGCTTGACCACCTGGCGAAACTGCGCGATGCGCTCCGCCGGTTTCAGCGCCTGGTTATCGCCGGCAGCGGGCAACAATTGGAGTAGCGCACGCACCGCGGCGTAGCTCTCCGGGTGAATGAAGGTGTTATCCAGCAATTCAACGCCGTTGGCGATCTTCAGGAAGCCCGCCGCCTGCACAAAGGTGGCCGGACCCAGGCCTGGCACCTTGTGCAGTTCTTCACGCGAGCGGAAGGGGCCATGCTCCTCGCGGTACTTGACGATGGCATTGGCGACGCGGGTATTGACGCCGGCAACGTGCTTGAGGAGCGCGGCCGAGGCGGAATTGACCTCCACGCCCGCGAAGTTCACGCAGGAGACAACAACGCGGTCCAGCATCGCCGCCAGTTCCTTCTGGTCCACATCGTGCTGGTACAGGCCCACGCCAACGGCCTTGGGATCGATCTTGACCAGTTCGGCCAGGGGATCTTGCAGGCGGCGCGCAATCGAGATCGTGCCGCGCTGCGTGACATCGAGGGCGGGGAATTCTTGACGCGCCGCCTCGGAGGCCGAATAGATCGATGCGCCCGCCTCGTTGACCATCACATAGCCGATCTGCCCATGCGACCCCGGCTCCTGCTCGTGGACCCGAATAAGCTCGGCGACCATCTGCTCCGTCTCACGCGAGGCGGTGCCGTTCCCGATGGCGATCACGTCGATGCCGTACTCGCTCAGCAACTTGCGCAGGGTCTGCCGGGCCTTCTCTGGCTGGAACAGGTAGATGGTATCGGATATGATGTACTTGCCGGTCTCGTCAACCACAGTGAGCTTACAGCCGGTGCGATGACCTGGGTCGATGCCAAGCACCTTGCGCCCGCGCAGGGGCGGCTGCAGGAGCAGGTTACGCAGATTGGTGGCAAAGATATTGATGGCGTGCTCTTCAGCCTGGCGCGTCAGCTCCACGCGCACCTCACGCTCCATGGCGGGGGCCAGCAGACGTTTATAGCCATCTTCCAGCGCCAGAGACAGGTGCTCGGCCAGGGGAGAGGTGGCTTTGACAGGATAGTGTGCGCCGATGGCGGGCTGGACCTGCTCATATGGTAGGGCGACGCCTACACGCAGGACCTCCTCGCGCTCGCCGCGATTCAGCGCCAGCACGCGGTGCGGCACGAGTCTGGTGATAGTCTCATCGAACTCATAGTACAACTGGTACACACCCTTGGGGTCCTTCTCCGCCAGCGTTTCAGGGTTCGCCAGGTGACTACTCACCGTCGCCTGCTTGAAGAAGGAGGCGCGCACAGTTCCGCGCACAGTGGCATCTTCGGCCATGGTCTCCGCCACGATGTCACGCGCTCCCGCGTAGGCCTCCAGGCTGGTGTCAACCCCCTTCTCGGCGTTCAGGAAGGGTGCGGCCTGCTGCGCGAGGAAGGCGGCGGCATCGCCGGTAGACGCAATCTGCTGGATGATGATCTCCGCCAGCGGCGCCAAGCCCTTTTCGCGCGCCACGCTGGCCCGCGTCTTGCGTTTGGGACGATAGGGGAGATACAGATCCTCTACCTCTTGCAGGGTGGTGGTGGCGGCCAGCGCGGCGGCCAGCTCCGGCGTCAATTTATCCTGCGCGCTGATCAGTCTGTGGACATCCGCCTTGCGCTCGTGCAGGGCACGCACGGACGCGGCACGATCGGCGATGGCCTGGATCTGTACCTCGTCCAGGCTGCCGGTCATCTCCTTGCGATAGCGCGCGATAAAGGGGATGGTGTTGCCATCATCGAGCAGGGCCAGGGTGCGCGCCACCTGGCCGCTCTCCAGGCGCAGCTCCGCGCTGAGCGTGCGCGCTAACGCCGCCACAGAAAGCGTCTCCGTGGCGCCTGTTTCTTGAGCAGTTTTTTCCTCGGTTGTCAAAAACGTCGCCTACCTTCTAGCTACAGGTGCTTCCTTCGATGCGGTCGCAGGGGACGCGATATCCCCCGCGAGACCACTCACCAGGGAAAATCGTATCACAGCCGGTCAAGCTCATAGGCGCCCCAACACGATCTTCTCCAGCAGGTCATCAGGTCCCGTCATCACCGGGCGGGAACGGAAGAGCAGGCGCAGGTAGTCAAGTTCCAGCGTCTCTGCCTTGCGACCCAGCCTGCGTGAGTAGTAGATGCGCAGGCCATCCTGTTCAAAGGAGGTATAGAGATCGGGGTCTTTCGGTATGCGTGTATCGACCGATACATCAAAGAAGGTGCCGCTTCAGCAGCGCACGGGGTGCAACGTGACGGTCAAGACGCGGCTCTGCACCTGCTGTAAATACGCTCTCAATTTCTCGGAGATCACTGCTTGCATTATGGATATCCTCTCTTCTTCTTATACCGTGCTTTGCCTACCAGGCCGCCGATCCACCCAAGCGCCACTGCCAGGATCAGGCCAACACCAAGGAAGGTCAGCACACCTGTGGAGGTCAGCGGAGGACCTGGCTGGGCCGTGAAGGGCAGCACAACGTGCAGGGCGTGATTGAACTCTTGATCGGGATGGCGCACATTGAGACCTTTCTGCGTATCGGCCTGGATGCGCTGCGAAACGAGAATTACCAGGCCAAGCACGAGCACGATCCAGAAGATGAGCGTGCTGGTAATGCCAGCCCAGAGGCCGGCCCATCCGCCGCGAAAAGAGCGACCGCCCCGGCGCGTCGTGCGGAATCCCGCCCAGAAGTAGGCCAGAAAGCCGATGAGCATCGCCACGTAGACATAGGCCGCGTTTTTCAGGAGCAGCAGCATGATCGCGGCCAGCGCGCCCTGCATCAGACCCCACAGGCAGCCCTGGCCAAATGGACTGGGGAGTGCCTGGGGAAACGGCGGCGCTACGCTAGCTTGTGGCACCATGCCATAGCTCGTCTGCATGGGAGGCGCAGGGAGATACGCCATATTCATAGGCACCTGATAAGGTGGCGGCACCGGGTACGGCGCGGGCGCATAGGCCCATGGAGCTGGCAATGGTTGCACGGGAGGCGGGGGACTGGCAGGGACACTGCGACCCCTGATCGTCGGGTCGGCAAAGGCGCTGAAGCCTGGTTCTTGCAAGGCGTCGGCAAATTCGCGCATGTTCGGGTAGCGCTGCCCAGGTTCAACGGCGAGCGCCTTGAGGAGTACACGCTCCATCCTGGGGGTGATGGCCCGGTTGAGCAGGCGCGGAGGCTGGAGTTCATCGTGTAGGCTGCGCTTGAGACCCGATGCCGGAGCCACACCGGTCAGCAGGAAATACATGGTAGCGGCCAGCGAATACATATCGGACTGCGGGCTGGTGTTGCCAAGGTACTGCTCCAGCGGGCTGAAGCCCTCGGAGATGGCTCTCACCCTGGTCTGGGTCTGGCTGTCAGGCTCATACAGCTTGGTCAGACCAAAATCGACCAGCACCCCCGTCCCCTCGGGCGTAAGAATGATATTGGCCGGCTTAATGTCGCGATGGAGAATGGCCGGAGTTCGGCTGTGCAACTCCTGCAACACGCGCATCACGGGGAGCAACCATGCGAGCACCTCCGGCTCGCTACAGGGAGCGCCGCGCTGGGCGAGCAGTTGCAGGAGATTCTGGCCCTCGATCAATTGCATGACCAGGTAAAAGCGACCATTGGCTTCAAAGGCATCATAGACCTGGGGAAGATGCTTGCTCTTGACCGTAAAAAGAATACCGGCCTCCATCAACGCGCGCCGGCGAGCAGCCGGGGTCACATCATAGGTTTCCTTGATAGCGCAGGAACGATCCCCTTCGCTGGTATCGATGCCGCGATAGACGGCACCAAAGCCTCCCCGATTGATGAGAGCCACGACGATGTAGTGCCCACCTATCAGGATGCCTGGCTCCAGCAGATCAGGAAAGCTCATATCAGTTCCTTCCACGCGCTTCGCTTTATCTATCTATATATCAGCATATATCTATTTTACTACAGAGAACGTCCCAAGACATCTACGCTCAAACCAGGGGGGAAGTTCCAACGGAAAGTACGAGGGATTTTCTGATAAGACCTGCTGTTTGCTTCATTAAAGGAAGCACCGAAGATGTAAGGGGCCACAGACGTAGGGGCGCCGTTTACAAGTCCGTGAAGCATCACATGACATATCTCTCGGACCTGCCGGGCTTGTAAACGGCGCCCCTACGTCTGTGGTCCTGAAAACAGACCTATCTTGCGAACTGAATACCCCTATTGAGAAAGCCAAACGTGCCGAAGAGAAAGAGTAGTAGGCATGGTCTCTCATCCCAGATCGGGAACAGAGTGTACCTGATCAGGGCTTTGGAGTGTACCCGAAATACAGGATTTGCAGTAATAGAGAGGATCGCGATCCTTTGTCCTGAAGTGAGGAAACGCCCAGCTTTATGCCCTCTCTTCGGTACTGCTGAAAAGCGAGTAAA
>JALYTT010000352.1 GCA_030854145.1 Chloroflexota bacterium
CCATTGGCACCCAGATCATGGATGTGCTGCACAGGCATCGACCGCACATGAAGCCAGCGGCGTGCAAGCAGCGTGCCGTCGAGCTGCTCAACCTGGTGGGCATCGCCTCGGACCGCCTGCGCAGCTACCCGCACGAGTTGAGCGGTGGTATGCGCCAGCGCGCCATCATTGCCATCGCCCTGGCGCTCTCGCCCGAAATTCTGATCATGGACGAACCGACGACCGCGCTGGATGTCGTGGTGCAGCGAGAGATCCTGACCCAGATCAAGCGCCTGCAGAAACGCCTGGGCTTCTCGGTGATCTTTATCACCCACGACCTCTCGCTGCTGCTTGAACTGGCCGATCACGTTGCCATCATGTACGCGGGGCGCGTCATCGAGAAGGCGTCGCGCCGCGACCTCTACCTGCATCCCCGTCACCCGTACAGCTACGGCCTGCTCAACTCGTTCCCGACCTTGCAGGGGCCGCGCCGCGTGATGGCTGGCATCCCTGGCTCGCCGCCCGACTTGCGGGCGGTTCCGCCGGGCTGCGCCTTTCACCCGCGCTGTCCCTTCGCCTTTGACGCCTGTAGCACCGTCCTGCCAGTTCTACAGGCCGGGCCGGAGGAAGGCTCCCAGCAGACGATGGCCTGCCATTTGTACGATGCCAGGTTCACAGAGACACCGCCAGCGACGGCCGACCTGGCGGCAAAGTATGAAGCTCTGGCAGAAAGAAGCGGTGTCGAATGAATACTCCTGCCGATGCAGTCCAGAAGCACGAGCCTATCCTGGAAACAAGTCATCTACGCAAATTGTTCCCTGTGCAGGGGTGGAATCCCCTGGGGCCAAAGCAGGCAGTGCATGCCGTTGAAGATGCCACCTTCGCGCTCTACCCAGGGCGGGCAACGGCGCTTGTGGGCGAAAGTGGCAGCGGCAAGACCACCGTCGCGCGTATGCTGGCGGGGCTGTATGCTCCAACTTCCGGCACCATCCGCTTTCGTGGCCAGCCAGCACAGTTGAGCGACACCTCGCACCTGCGCACCTATCGCCGCCATGTGCAGTTGATCTTGCAGGACCCCTTCTCTTCGCTCAACCCGGTACACGATGTGCGCTACCACCTGGCACGCCCTTTACAGATCTACCGGCATGTCCACGGGCAGGTCCAGGAGACAGAGCAGGTCTTATCCCTACTCAATCGCGTCAACCTCAGTCCTGCCGAACAGTTTATCCAGAAGTTCCCCCATCAACTCAGTGGGGGCCAGCGCCAGCGCGTCGCCATCGCCAGGGCGCTGGCGGTGCAACCTGAGGTATTGCTGGCCGACGAGCCGGTCTCCATGCTGGACGTATCCATTCGCCTGGATGTGCTGAACCTGCTGCTGCGTCTCAAAGATGAGGAGCGCCTGGCCCTGCTCTTCATCACGCACGATATCGCCAGCGCGCGCTACTTCGCGGAGGACACTCTGGTGATGTACGCCGGTCAGATGGTTGAGGGTGGGTCGAGCGACGAGGTGATCCAGCGGCCTAAGCATCCCTATACGCAATTGCTGGTCTCCGCCGCGCCAGACCCGGCCCGCCTCAGCGCTGACGATGGTGAGGAGCCGGCCGAGCTTCCCGACCGCGGCGAGATCCCCAGCCTCATTCAGCCTCCCAGCGGCTGCCGCTTCCACCCCCGTTGTCCGCACGCCATGCCGGTGTGCAGCCAGCGCGTGCCTGGGCGTACAGAGCTGGGCAATGGCCATTGGACGAACTGCTTTCTGTATGGGGATGGCGAGACGGTATCTTCTGACGCACCAAAAACAGAGCAGCCCTCTTATGGCTCGCTCCCCTCATCCTGATCTGGCAGGACCACGTCTTCGTAGACGGCACTGACCGGGAAATGCACGCCTAGATTGCCGAGTTCAACCTCATCAGCCAGGCGGAAGGTTTGTAGTACCCACAGGTCGTGTTTCTCGCGCCGGTATACTTCGACCATCGCGCGTTGGGCATCGATCAGCAGGTACTCCTGTATCGACGAACACTCCCGGTAGTAGCCAAACTTCCGTCCTGGATCATAGTCTTCGGTACTGGGAGAGAGTACTTCGACAACAAGACGCGGAAACTGCACGATATCATTCTGTCCCCGGTCTTGCTCATTGCAACTGACAGAGGCATCAGGATAGACATAGCGCGTGCGGGAGAGACGCACACGCGCATCGGAAGTAAAGACACGGCAAGAACTGCCACGCAGCAAACAACGTAGAATGCTGATGATATTCGCGCCAATTGTGGCGTGGTCAAGCGTGCCTCCAGCCAGCATTGTTATGTACCCATCGATATACTCATAGCGCGTTTCGAGGCTATTGCGGTCAAGAGCTAGATAGTCTTCAACGCTTGTCATGGATGTTTAGTCCTGCCATCAGTATCGTCGTTGCCTGTACGTTTCGTTCCTGTCAACTCTAAGATTCCTGATCTGTATATTGTCTATATCGTATAGTATACGGCGGAGTGGATGGGTGGAAGGGTCTATAACCAGCCGCTTTCACGAGCATAAATGGCCGCCTGCGTCCTATCGCGCAGGCCCAGACGGCTCAGGATGTTTGAGATGTGGTTTTTGACGGTGCCCTCGCTGATAACAAGGTGTTCGGCAATCTCACGATTGGTAGCGCCTTTAGCGATCAGACGCAGTACCTCCACTTCGCGCCCGGTCAGCTCAGCCGGTCGCGGAGACGGCGTTTCTGCATTGCTCGTTGCCGATGAGACGGGAAGAACTACTGATGATTGTCTGGCTGAATCGACGGCCTGCTGCCTGGAGAGAGAGGCGATGACCTTGTTCGCCACCCCTGGATCAAGTTGGTAAATGCCCTTGTAGACGGCCTGCACGGCGCTGGCCAGGTCGGGAGCAGGCAGATCCTTGAGGAGGTAGCCGCTCGCGCCTGCTCGCAGTGCATCAATGATATATGCTTCATCATCAAAGGTCGTCAACATCAGGATGCGACAGGAAGGTACCTCGCGTCGTATCTGTCTGGTTGCTACCACGCCGTCCATAACCGGCATACGCACATCCATCAAAATAACGTCAGGGCGCAAGGAGGCAGCTTTCTCAATGGCTTCCTGCCCGTTAGAAGCTGTGCCGACCACCGTAATAGCATCTTGTATCTCCAGCAGGGAGGCTATGCCATCGCGCATTAAACGCTGGTCATCGACGACCAGTACAGACACCGTATGCCTCTGTCCAGGGTTGTTTGTCATCGCTTCACCTGAGCCTGTCATCGATCAGCGTATAGACATTTTTTGGTAGTGTAACGCGCAGCGTCGTCCCCTGGCCTGGTGTGCTTTCAACCTGTAGATCGCCACCAACGAGTTCCAGGCGCTCTTGCACGCCTTGCAGACCATAGCCGCCCGCGCGTCCAGGCTCGCGTTGTTGCCATTTCGCCGTATCAAAGCCGCATCCATTATCGCGTAGAACCAGGATGCCCTCTTGCTCTCCCAGGCACAGGTTAATCCAGATGTGGCTTGCTCCGGCATATCTCTGGATATTGGTCAGCCCCTCCTGCACCGTCCGGTAGAGAGCCTGTAGCCCTTGCGTCGAGAAGCCAGTTTCAGTGCCTTCCATGAGAAGTTCAACTGTGCAGCTAGTACTCCGCACGCGTTCGACCAGTTCATGCAGAGACTGGGTGAATTCGGGCAACTCCTGAGTTGCGCGCAAGGCACCTACCGAGCGGCGCACATCTTGCAGCGCCTCGCTTGCCAGGCGTTTTGCATTGCTGACCGCCTGATCGGCCTCCTGTGGCTTTTTATCGCGGAATGCCAGCGCCTTCTCAAGTTGGACGTTGATGACGGTCAGAAAGTGGCCGAGCGTGTCGTGAATGTCGCGGGCCAGGCGATTGCGCTCCCTTGTGGTTGCCAGTTCCGCAACCTGCGCGGCATAGGCTTCGGCGCGAGCGCGACTGGCCTTCTCCCTTACCACAACGCGGGCCGTCGTCACCGCTAATATCAGGCCCACAGTAAAGAGCACAAGGTAATGCTGTTCCGTGCCGTTGTTTAGCCAGCCCGGACCGTAATACGTATGTTTGACAAAGTACACAATCCAGGCCAGTGCCGTCAGACCATAGGCCACCGGCTCGCCGAAGTACAGACAGGCCAGGTAAGGCAGGATCAGGTAAAGAAAGGGGGTGTACTGGAAGCGATCAAGCAGCGACAGCACTTCGATAAAGACAATACGCACCAGCAGGAAGGAAGCGGTGAATCGAGGTGGCGTTTCCTCGCCATAGAAGAAGTACTCCACTCGATCTACAGCAAGCAGAGCGATAGTAGTGACAGTCATGAAGGTAGCCTGCCACCAGGTAACTGCTGGAGTATATCCAGATTGCGTTACAAAGTTGTAGAGATACGGTACCAGCGCTCCAATGTAGAGCAGGGATGAGACCAGGTCGAATGGTTTGGGGATCAGCCACCACGTCCAACCGCGCTCTCGGTAGGGCCGCGCCTTTGAAGAAGTGTTGCTGTGCGTCGTATGTTCTTTTGTCGCTGTAGCCATAGTTTTTTGCCTGTGAGTGATGTATGCAACCTGTACGAACAGTGTACCAGAAAGCGGCGTAATCAACAATGTGCCATGTTTCACCCATTTGGTAGCCAGAGGACACATGACCTCTGGCTACGTCTCCCCTCCGGCGCTTTTCGCATATCCTCCCTCTGGCGGTGAGAAATAGGCTACCTGGCACACGTCACTTTGCCTCCTACTCGGATACACTTGCATCGAGCGCTGAACTCAATAGGGCTTTTACAAAGGAGCTAATCATATGGCTATCTATACAGATTCACGGACATCTTTCTCAAACGTGCGCACAAGACTGTTCTCGCGTCAAGCACTGGCAAGCGATACTGCGCTGCTGATCTGCCTGGCGCTGCTCAAATTCCTGGTCCATCTTGTTGTCAGTGGCAATTACGGTTTTTTTCGCGATGAACTTTACTATATCGACGCGGGTAAGCATCTGGCTTTCGGCTATGTAGAGTTTCCCCCTTTTATCGCGTGGTTGGCGGCAGCCATTCAAACCGTGTTTGGTAACTCTCTGGTTGTCTATCACCTCTTTCCAGCGATTGCCGGGGCGTTGGTGGTCTTGTTGACCGGCTTGATAGCGCGAGAACTGGGCGGGGGCCGCTTCGCGCAATGTCTGGCCGCCCTGGCAAGCCTGGCCGCGCTTACCTTTCTTGCCATTGACTCGATCTTCTCAATGGATTCATTTGACGAGTTGTGGTGGGTGCTGTTGAGCTATATTCTCATCCGCTTGATCAAACAGGATCGGCCTCGTCTCTGGCTGCTCTTTGGACTGGTTGCGGGTATCGGGCTGCTGACCAAGATCACGATGCTCACGTTCGGCTTCGCGATTGTAGTCGGGTTGCTGCTGACACCCCAGCGCACATACCTGTTGAACAAATGGGCCTGGGTCGGTGGCGCAATTGCGTTCGTCTTCCTGGTGCCGTATATCCTCTGGAATGCCGTTAATGGCTGGCCCACGCTTGCATTCTGGAGCACCTATACCAGTGGACACGCGAATCCAGCCTCCGCGCTTGGCTTTCTCTACCAGCAGGTGCTGACCATGAATCCTCTGACGCTCCCCCTGTGGCTGGCGGGACTGTACTACTACTTCTTCACACAGGCAGGGAAACCTTACCGGGTCTTTGGCTGGGCCTATGTGATCCTGTACATCCTGTTTACCGTCACACGCGCCAAGTTGTACTTTCTTGCGCCTGCCTACCCCATGCTATTCGCGGCGGGAGCATTGATGGCCGGGCACATCGTAAGCAAACCACGCCTGGGCTGGCTCAAACCAGCGTCCATCTCCCTGCTGGTACTGGTAGGTTTTCTGCTGTCAATGTTGGTGATGCCCATTATCCCTCCATCGCTCTACGGTCGTGCCACCGCGATTGTGGGTGGGAATGCCGGCATCAAGGTGGAGGATCGCACAACAGGTGTCTTGCCCCAGCAGTTGGCGGACCGCTTTGGCTGGGATACCATGACCGCCACCGTCGCCCGTGTCTACCATAGTCTGCCACCAGATGAACAGGCCCAGGCGTGCATCTTCGCGGAGAACTATGGCGAAGCAGGGGCCATCGATTTCTACGGGCCGCAGTATCACCTGCCCCAGGCCATCAGTGGTCACAATACCTACTACCTGTGGGGGCCAGGAAACTGCACAGGCGCGGTCGTGATTAGCATAGGCAATCCGCTCTCTATGCTACAACCGGCATTCGCCAGTGTCACCCAGGCGGCTACCATAACCTGCGTCTACTGTATGCCGGCAGAGAACGATCTCCCCGTATATGTCTGCCTGCACCTGAAAGCCTCGATACAGAGTATATGGCCGACTGTCAAACATTACGGCTAGACGAGGCAAAACAACTCTTGTCCTGGTAGGTTTTTAGGCTCGGCCCTCTTTTCTTTGTGTCGTTCATAGTGTATTCTAGATCTATCCTGGTACGAGAATAAGACAGGTGAGGAGGCAGAGTATGGCGAGACAGAGTTCGCAAGGAACATGCACCTTTTGCCACAAGGAGCTGAGTAAAGCTGGCATGACCAGGCACCTGGCAGCGTGCGAGCAACGAGCAGCCGTTCAGGCTAAGATAGGGGGTCACCCGAAGGGCCAAAAAACCAGAGCGTTCCATCTCGTGGTGGAGGGCCGCCAGTTGCGCATGTACTGGCTGCACCTTGAAGTCACAGGCAGTACCACGCTGGCAACGTTGGATCGTTTCTTGCGGGCTATCTGGCTGGAGTGTTGTGGGCATCTCAGCGCATTTGAGATTGGAGGCATTCGTTACTCAGTGGATGCGGGGATGGATGATGGTTGGGATATGGGTGGGAAGAGTATGCGTGTGAGAGTAGACAAAGTATTCAGTCCGGGACAGAAATGTTCCTACGAGTATGATTTCGGCACGACCACAGAGCTAACCCTGAAGGTCGTCTCAGAACAACAGGTGGATGCGAAAGGCAAAGCCATTCAGGTGCTTGCCAGGAATAACACGCCACTGATCTCGTGCGATGTGTGCGGCAAGCCTGCTACCAGCGTGTGCTCTCAGTGCATCTATGAGAATGAAGGGTATCTATGTGACGCGTGCGCGGAGGCTCACGCGTGTGGGGAAGAGATGCTATTGCCAGTAGTGAATTCGCCGCGTGCCGGTATGTGTGCCTATACAGGACCAGACCCTGCTTATACGCCCTGATTCACCTCATGACAAATATTACTGGGCAGGTTGAGGCCGTTGCAAGGGGATCGGGCCATCTTTTGAACGCCTGCTGCGGCGGGGAGAGATGGTGGATGCTGGTAAAGGAGTGTCATGGCTTGTCTGGAGGCGGGAGACCTTTTCGCGAATGAGGGTGAGCTGCGAATGGACTGCTTGACGGGACTGGTGGAGTGTTCTGGCTATAGCTGAGGGGCGTTCCTTATCGAGGAGGTAGCGACAAATGGTCTCTTGTTTCTCGGTTAAATCTACTGCTGGGCTCTCCAGGGCCGCTCTTGCCAGGTCTTCCAATTCGCCGTAGCGACTACGTCTATAGGCGTCCAGGTCCGCCGGCGCAAAGAGCCAGCGATCAACGACACGTATACCTGGGATGCGTCCGGCCTCGACGAGATGCATAAAGTGCCAGTAACTCAGATCAAGCTGTTTAGCGGCTTCATGCGTGGTGAGCATACCATTGAGATGTTGCAGGTTATAGTGTAGTTCATCGCTCCGCAGGGCCATAACTGACGCCTTTCTATGGAGTGCTGTACTCCAAAACTGTCAAAAAGATACACTCCGTCATCATGAGTATACCATACCGGGAAAGGGAGTGCAAGCAGACAGCGTATCGGTG
>JALYTT010000025.1 GCA_030854145.1 Chloroflexota bacterium
TGTTACTGTGCATGGGGAGAATGCTCCTTTGTGTTTTTCATTCCTTGGAACATTACTCCATCAGGCGATTCTCTGCAAGAGAGAGTCGCCTGGGCTTACTTTAGTCTAAACAAGAATTAGCAGCCGCTTTCATAGAAATATGGTCAAACAATCAACGGGCAAATCCTATATCAACTCTTGGGTTGAATACAGAATTTGCCGCGTTTCTCAAACCTTATTTTTAGGATAAGGGTACATCCATATCAGGAGGATAATGATCCCTAAACCTACATTAACCGACATCCACAACCATACGTTGCTAAAGTGGGTTTCCACGAAAACCGGAACAAAAATCGCATATATAGCTAGTGTTATTACTAGCTTAAATGCAACTTTTTGCCATTTCATAAAATCCTTCTTTCTGACCACATACCCATCATAAGTGTCTGGATATGTATAGAACTAAAAAACAAGTTCACGTTAGAAGGATGAGTATATACACAAATGCATGAATTAAGTAGATGCATTTTGTTAAATATTTATGATAGTAGAGGTTTGATGCATGAATCAAAAAGGTGCTGGCAACGCTACCTTCCTGCAAGTGCTCGTATTTGCATTCGTTACTTTAGCCATCATTGGTATCTTCTTCCTCTTGCCTCTAGCGATCCTTCTTTATGCCTATAAATTTGGTATTCCAACCTCATTACTCCCTGCTAAAGCGGCTTCAACGGATTCCCAGCTAGGTTTTGTTTATACGGTTGCACAAGTAATAATTGACCCTTTATTTTTTGCTTGTGGGGGATTTTTAATATCAAAAGCCCGTAAAAGCTTCTTGCGACAAAAGCAGAATAGCCCATCTAATTACAGCTCACGCCAGACACCAAATAAGCGCAATTTGACAGCCATGATAAATGATGGGATTGTTATGGGAGGAGGGCGTGAAAAAAATAATAAGTGGTTTTGGTTTTTCGTAGTCGAAGGAGGCATCGTTATATACAGCGGCCTTATTCTTAGTATAACATCGATAAATCGCAATGAGATAATAAACCCTTATCCTAAAGGAGATCTTCCAATTTTTATTGGAATAACTATTATAGGCATAGTACTGATCGTACTCGGAATATTTATCCGGCCTTATGGAAAACGCAAGGAATATCTAAAAATAGGCTCAGAAGGTATAGAACATTTTTCATTAGGAAAAGGTAGCTTATTTATTCCCTGGAATGAAATGCGCAGAGCTTACGTAGACATTCATAATTTTTTTAGCTATCTATACGTAGTTTTAGACAGCGATTCTGATCTATTCTATGAAGAACCTATAAAATCACGCTATGAACCAAATATAGGGAAAACAGGCGCAATAATGATTTGTGGAGTTTCCGGCTCTTCAACCTCAGATATTCCTAAACATGTAGTACAAAGAGCCTTGTGCAAATACGCTCCTTCATGGATATTGTAAGCGGACAAATCCACAGCTGGGTAAAAAGTTATAAAGGTACCAACTCAGCCATAGAGATTGGGGGGTTTCTGTATGGTACTATGCCCATTCGTGCGTAAATGTTCGCTTATAACGTGCCGGTTATGCAATGGGCTGTGAAACCCGCTCGTTTTGATGGAGATCCACGCCGACCGGGGGGTGTGAGAAGGATTTTACGCGCCGGTGCAATAAGCGTAAGGTTATTTTGCAGCCTGGCATAGACGTTTCAACTCTTAATATTGCGTCCTGTCCCCAGGGAGGCCAAGCACTTTCTCTCTTTTCGTTGATGCGTTCTCTTGCCTAGCGAACCCCCGCGCTCTGGCTACAAGTTCCTTCCGCCCCATCTTCCTTCGCTATCGCTTTGTGCAGACGGGAACCCCCGCGAAGTCACGTTGCAGCCGCTCGGTTTTTCGCTTTTTCGGCAATCACTCACAACTTAAAAAGGAGAGAAACCGATGAATACCACCCCGCAGATACTCACCCAGAATGTTAATTGCAACCAAGTGATAAATGCCGACTGCTTGCAAGCCTTACCCAAGCTCGCACCCGGCAGCGTCGATTTCATTCTCACTGATCCGCCGTACCTCATCAACTACAAATCCCGCGACGGGCGCACCGTTCCCAATGATGATAACGATACCTGGCTAAAACCCGCTTTTGCCGAAATGTTCCGCGTCCTTGCCCGTGACAGCTTTTGCGTCAGCTTCTATGGCTGGAGACATGCCGACCGTTTCCTGGCTGCCTACCGGGCCGCAGGCTTTAAGGTCATCGGTCACCTGGCTTTTCCGAAGCGGTATACTTCCAGGAGCGGGTACTTGCGCGGCCAGCATGAATGCGCCCACCTGCTCGCCAAAGGCTTCCCGAAATATCCCGATTATACTATCGGCGATGTGATCGACTGGACGTATAGCGGTAATAAGCTCCACCCGACGCAGAAGCCCTTATCGGTCCTCCTTCCCCTGATTGAGACATTCTCCGCACCCGGCAGCCTGGTACTTGACCCGTTTTGCGGCTCTGGCAGCACGTTACATGCCGCGAAGTCCCTTGGCCGCAATTATCTGGGCATCGAGCTTGACCATGCATACCACGCTATCGCCAGCGCCAGGCTGGAGGGGGTCTCATGACCGCCTTTACTACCAGACCCGCAGCGCGGCTACTATTTTATCGCCAGAGATGGTGAAGTGTGCGGCCTCTGACCTGTTCTACAGGTATGAGCGGGAACGGAACAGATCGCCGCGCTGGGAAGCCGCAGGAGGGTGAGTAACTTATATTGACCGAGCAGCCGTAGGCGATGCGAGGGTCGCCTCTTTTTTTTCCTGTTCCTGTTCAATGCGTTTTGCAAAGCTGTCAACTTGTTGTTTCGTTAATCTGTCAACTTCCTGATTATGGCTAATGTCTTTAGCGAGACTGAAAGTTACAATTGCAGCGCTAACTATTGCCTCTGGTATTATGGCTGGAAGAATATCTTTTCCTTTAAATTTCCATGAAGATTTGAAATTAGTTCCGCTTAAAAATTCAAAAATAGCTACAATTCCGGCGGATACTAAAACATTTTTAGCCGTTTCGAGTACCAAGTTTTTTTTCCTGGGTATTTGGGTAGACTCATTAGAATTTATAAGATTTTCTTTATTTGCATTGCTCATAAGCCATCCAAAGAGTACATAGTCTGTTTAGGCCATGATACCCTTTGAAGGCTTCCTGATAAAGTGAAAGTTTTGTGACAATCACTCATTTCGGAAGGTAATCAGTGCTAGTTTCCGCCGCCAAACAGCTTAATGACTCTCAGCCCAATAGCGGTAAAGGTTGTCAGTTCTCTGGCGTTTTCACGTCCAAATTCTTGACCTGTTTTGGCGGTTTCAAGGGGGGTTATAGCAGATTTGACAAGTGCTTCTTCGGCATTACTGCCAGAGAATAGAGCCTTTACTGCTTTGTATTGACCAATTGGAGTGCCAGTCGCAGCCCCAACAACATAGCCTACACCACCCCAGAATTCTCGTTCAGCCTTTTTAAGTTCTCCAGCCAATATGTTTCTCCTTTCAGAGTGTAGTTCACAGCTTTCACCATGTACAAATCAGACAGACACGATAGAATGTGTCTTTAACTCTTCCAATCACCATTAATGCTGTCTCAGTGAAAACAGGCATGATTAAAAAAAAGAGTAATAGCCATCCTCACTTTATATAAATATCTATACGATTTATAGCAAAGAATTGTGACAATTTAGTGACAGTTGGCGGAGTCTGGCGGGAGACCTCGACGAGCTGCGGGGCAGGAGCGCGATCTCCCCCACTGACTAAGGGCGACCAGGTGCAAGCCTGCACCGTTGGCCGCAATTATCTGGGTATCGAGCTTGACCCCAACTATCACGCTATCGCCAGCGCCAGGCTGGAGGCGGTCACATGACCGCCCTTGCCACGGCGCGGAAACATTAAAATTTTCTCTGCGCCTGAGAAACTGGCGAAACTGGCCTCTGAACCTCTTCAAACTTTGAGAAACTTTGGGTATAATGTTGAGAGAACCTTTTTTGGGGAGCGTTTTCGTATGACATTAACAGAACTCAGAGAAAGCGTACCAATGGGTATCCCGGAACTCGGTAAAGCCGCAGGCGTAGACCCGCAAACCATCCGCAACGCGGAGGCTGGACAGCGCATTTACGCAAAGACAGCCCGGCAAATCGCCGAAGCACTGAGCGCGGCTCTGGGACGCACTATTCGGGTCCAGGAGATCGACGGGCTACAGGTACGCTATTAGAGGGGGTGATGCAAGACGCCTGAGTGCTCCCCAGGCGTCCCGTTTGAGACCTTTACACCACATGTTATGAGCTGTCCCGCCGTCCAAGCAATGGCAGTTCACAACATACACTGACCGTCCATTGTAGCGCGTTGTTATCACACGCGGCAGCAAAGCGGCTTGTTCTGCCATTTTGCTGCCCGGACGGGCAAAGGCCTATGCCCATTGTATCTGGCAATGGCCTTGCCTGTCAATTCACGCGAAAGGCCAAGCCATGCAGAACAGACCGTACCGGTTCCCTGACGATCCGCTGTGCTATGTGCGGCAGACGACCGATACCGCGCACCCGCAGACTGTCATCCCCATCTACTATATCCACTCCGTGAGTGCCCCTTTTTGCCGCAACCCTTTATGCGCCTGCCAGCGCAGCAGACGCGCCGTGACCCAACTGGGTAAGGGCATTGCCGAAGGGGAGATCGTTTTGCAACCCTCATCGGTGTTTACCGACGAGGAAGAGGCGAGGAACACCACCGGCCCCGACCAGCCGACACGAACCATCGTCACGGTGGTGCTGATAGACGGGATACCTGAAGAGTGCCAACTCTATGGCCATTCCTGGAAAGAAACCGGCAACGCGCACGTAAAAGCCTGCTCCTTATGCGGGACACGCGGCTATTGCCCAGGATGCGCCCCCGTCAAACCCCAGGGCGCGCAGCCCTTTTATTGTAGCGCCCATGCCCGAACCCGCGAGGTGCCGTAATGCAACCTATTACCCGAAGGGCAAGCGCCACTCCCGCAGACCTGGCGGCACGGCAAAGGCAGAGCGTAAGGCGAACCCTTGACGATGACGAGATGGAGGCATACGGGCCGCCCCGGATGCCTACCAGTACGCGACGATATCCCGTCTACCAGGTGCATGACCAGGTGGTGCCGCGATCCACCTTCGAACCAAAGCCCGCCGTGCAGCAAAGGACGAGGCCGAGGGTGCCCGTTCCCAGCCACCCGGTCTATGCGATGCCGCAGCGGTACGAAGAGGAGGAAGAGGAACCCCGGCGCAAGCGCAGGCGCAGGCCGCACTGGTTGCTGGTGTTCGGGGTAGGCATGATTGCCATGCTGTGCTTATGGGCAGGGCTACAGTGGGCCATCACCTGGTGGCAGGTCAGCCAGGATGACGGGCGGTATGGCCGTCCCCGGACCACGCAATATGACGTAGTGGTCGGGCATAATGACAGTCCCGACCACCCGACCCACATTCTCGCCATCAACCTGAACGCCAAAGTGACGATCATAGAGCTTCCGGGCGGCGACCGGTCGAAGACGCGCATCTATACCGGTCCCCAATTGTACGGGGATGGGGCAAGCCTTTTTCCCGTCACCCTCACCTTCCGGGACATGAACGGGGATGGGAGGATCGATATGGTTGTCCATGTCCAGGACAGCCAGATCACCTACCTCAATCAAAAGGTCAATAACGTCTGGCAGTTCGTGCCGCAGCAGATGCAGTAAGAAGGGGGGAGCAATCCCCCTTTCGTCGAAGGGAGAGACGATGAAGAACCACCAAATTCATGACATGCCCCGCATGCTTGCCGCCCGTTACGCGCAAGGATACGAAGGCGAGGAGGAAGCCGAAGAGCAGGAAACCATTCATGACATGCCCCGCATGCTTGCCGCCCGTTACGCGCAAGGATACGAAGGCGAGGAGGAAGCCGAAGAGCAGGAAACCATTCATGTGTACCCGGTGGAAGGCGGCGGGCTGCTCTTTACCAGAACTCCCCTGGAGGAGGGCGACGGCCAGGAGCAGGAGGAAGACCAGGAAACCACTATTGACAGCGAAGCAACGCAGCCGGAAGTGCCCCCGTCAGAAACGCCAGACCCGGCAGCGCCCGCCAGGGAAGAAAAACGCCTGTATGCCCTGCATATCGTGCTTCTCGTTCTGCTGTTTTTTGCCCTCGATAATGCCGATCCGGCACTGGCAAGCCTGTTTACCCCCACGGTAACCGTCACCATCACCCCTACGGTGCAGAACATTACCCTGCACAGCACCGCGCCGGGCAAACGCCTGCACCCCGTCACCTTACGCGAGAATGAAACCGTCCCCGCTACCGGACACGGCCACCAGGATGCCACCAGGGCGACCGGCACCCTGACCTTCTATAACGCGGCCTTTACTCCCCGGACGGTTGCCGCAGGCACTGTGTTTACCGGCAATGACGGGGTGCAGGTCGTAACGGATAGTACCGTGACCATCGCTGCCAATAACCCGCCGAGCGACGGTATCGCGCAGGTGCCAGCGCATGCGGTGCAAACCGGCGCGCAAACGAACATCCCCCTGCTGGATATAAACGGCGTGTTCGTGGACGGCCTCTATGCCAAAAACCGTACCGCCTTTGCTGGCGGACAGGACGCGCGGGATTATAAGGTGATAACCCAGGCCGATCAGGACGGCGCAGCCGTCACTCTGAGGGCCAAACTCACCCCTGCTATGGATGCAGCGTTACAGGGGCAGCTCCGCCCCTCCGAGCAGATGCTAAGGGTACCCTGTTCTCCCGCACTGGCGACCGATCACCGGATAGGGCAGGAGGCCGCGCAGTTACACGCGACCCTCTTGGAAACCTGCACCGCGATAGCCTACGACCCGCAGATGCTACGGGAGACCGCACAGCAACGGCTCACCGCCCAGGCACCCGAAGGCTATAAGCTCTATGCAGATGTGCGCGTGACCCAGGTACAAGCGACAGGGCAGGGTAGCGTTTCCTTCACCTCGCAGGCCAGCTATGTCTATCAGGTGAATGAGCAAGGGCTGAAGGCCCTTATAGCTGGCAAACCCCGTGCTACGGCCTTGCGCCTGCTGGCAGGCCTCCCAGGCATCCATACGGCCAGCATGAGCGGCATAGAGGAGAACCAGCCGTTACCCGATCCCGGCCATATCCAGGTGCATATTCTCCTTGTCGTTTCGTGAAGTGGCTTTTTGCATATCGCCGCAAAAAGGGTCAATCCAGAGTCAACCCGGCATAACGCAACAGAGAAACAAGGAAAACGACTGGTGCAGGGCATGCGCCAGTCGTCTGAAAGAAAAGAGGAAACCTGTGGGCGAGACCACCATCGCATGGACGGATAAAACGTATAACCCGTGGATAGGGTGCCAGCACGTGACCGAGGCGGAATGCGGCGACTGCTACGCGAAGCGCTGGGCAGACCGGCACCGGCTGGACGTATGGGGCAGCCTCTCCGGCTCCAACCGGCATCTGACCAAGACGCAAAGGGAACCGCGCAAGTGGAACCAGGAGGCAGAGGCGCAGGGAAGGCGGTTCAGGGTGTTTTGCGCGAGCCTGGCCGATGTGTTTGAACCCCATCCCCAGGTAGGGCAGGCACGTACCCAACTCTGGGCGCTGATTGAAGAAACGCCCTGCCTGGATTGGCAGCTTTTAACCAAACGCCCGAAGTGTATCCGCAAGCTCGTTCCGCCGTCCTGGTTGCAGCACTGGCCGGAACATGTCTGGATCGGAACATCCGTAGGCACACAAGCGGCGGCAGAGAAGCGCATACCGTACCTGCTTGACCTGCCAGCCCCAGTGAAATTTCTGTCCTGCGAACCCCTGGTCGAAGAAATCACCCTGCTTACGTGGGTTCCGTTTCAGACAATCCATTGGGTGATTTGCGGGGGCTATAGCGGGACGCAAGCCAGATCCATGGAACTGGCTTGGGCGAGGGCACTCCGCGACGAGTGCCAGCAATATGGCATCGCCTTTTTTATGAAGCAGCTAGGCAGCGTCTATGCCAGGGAGCACGGTTTGTGCAACCGCAAAGGCGAGGAGATGTCGGAGTTTCCAGAAGATTTACAAATTCAGGAGTTTCCGCGTATCATAGAGGCGACGGGATATTGCACCAGGTGTGCAGGAAGGGAATAAGAGAATGCCAGTACCCAGAGCATTCAAACCTCGTCAGGCTGAAACTCATTTTTTCAGCCCCATCGGCCCATTACCGGAGATCGATAAAAAACGGATAACCGCCGTGCTGGTAAGGCAATCCACTACAGGCGCAGATACGGCCAACGCAGAGAGCAGGGAAACGCAGCTCGGATTGCAGGACTACAGCAAACTACTCTACGGTGAAGAAGAGCCGCTTGTGGAATTGTACGACGAAGGCGCAGGCGTATCCGGGCAGAAACGCATTGATCAGCGCGCGATACTTGACCGCCTCTACCAGAAGATGAGCAAGGGCATTGTTGGTCAGCTTGTGATGACAAGGGAAGACCGACTATTTCGCAATAAACACATGGATCAGGTAGGTGTTTTTACCAAGCTGGCAGAAGAAAAGAAGATTAAGGTCATTGTGCCGCCTATCTCATCCGCTTCTGTGGACGAGAAAACCCGCGTCTATGACTTTACCCTGTACCGGGATTTGATTGCCTTTCAGGACAAGATGAGGGAGGCTTACGGCTACATTGAAGGGCATGTAAGGCACATGCATAATTGCCAGCAAGCCAAAGCAGATAAAGGCGGCTGGGATGGAAGGGGATTGCCGCCCGGATTTGCTGTCAAGGGAAAGAAGCAGGAGCAGAAAATCATCATCTACGAACCCTGGGCCGAGGAAATGCGCAAGCTCGCGCTTAGGGCGCAGGCACTCGATTGGGATATGGGGAAATTAGGCCGGGAAGTAGCTCAAAAAGCCTTTCTCTTCCCTGAAATACCGGAGGAGGATAGAGAGCGATACCTTTTTAAGTTGGGCATGGATCTCATACCGGGCGTCGGATACAAACCGCGCAAAATTAAGACTATACGGGACTGGTTCACCAACGAGATGTACATAGGATGGTGGCAGCCGGATGAAGACCAGCCGGATGTCCTTATTGACCACCATGATCCTATCCTGGACTATGCTTTATTCGCGGAAGGATATGCCCGCCTTACGGGCTATACACTGGAAGGTGCGCCTGTAGATAATCATGGAGGAGTTACCCGCACCAGAAAAGACCGTAAAGCGCCCCCCGATGCATTGTTTCATGGCAGACTCATTGCTACGCCGCCAATGCCTGACAGGAGGGCATTTACTTCGATTGATGAAGTCAATGGTATTCTTCTTTACTTAGGCAATAGCCCCTATCCGCAGGGAATGGGGCATGAGAAGATTTTCTGCATCCCGGCCGCACCTTTTGATACCATTCCTGTCAATCGGCTCAAGGCGCTTATCGCCAGAGACGAAGATATAGCGGATAAAGTCAAAGAAACGCTGGAGCAGGTCTATAACCAGCAGGGAGAGGATTTTGTAAGTATTCACGAACAGTTAAAGGGGATTGAAATACAGCTTCAGGCAAATGCCAGGAAAATAGCAAACGAGAACGACGAGGAGCTGGAGAAGGAACTAAGGGTAAAGCGGGCGGAATTAATGGCTATAAAGCAGGATTTGACGGCTAAGAAAGAAAGGCTTGGCATTATTGACAGCCCTGAAGAAATCACACAATTGCATCGCCTGCTCGGAAATTTTGATGCGGTATGGCCCGGCTTTGACCTGGCACAGAGACAGCGGGCATTCAGCCTGCTTATCAACCGTATAGAGATCGAAGTCGTATCGCCTCACTGGCTGCGCCTGTCTATCGACTGGCTGGACGCAATCCATACCCGCGTCGATGTGGCCTATGTGTGGAAGAAAACGCCGTCGAAAGGGGAGAAATTCAGCGACGAGGAGAAGGAGATTATCCGGCAGCTTTATCCCACATCTGCCCGCCTGGACATCCTGCAATTATTGCCGGATCGAACCTGGGATGCAATACAGACGCAGGCCACGCTGGCACAGGTAAAAAGGAGGGTGCCCAAATCCCATGATATTCCCCCGAATGCGTGTTACCTTGACCTCGTGCCGGGGTTAGACAGCAACTATCTGCTAGGGAACTATCAAACCACGGTAGAACAGATTGTGAAGGCCAATGCCAACACCACCCGGAAAGGTTCACCGCTTTATCCCCTATGGATATTGCCAGCAGGCGTCAATAACATGGGGCCTTTCTCTCAAGAGGACTTGATGCTGGCGGGCTACGGTGGCGGCCTGCCAACCAAAGAGTGGCTGCTCTCACTTGAGCGAGCCACGCTCCACGCGTCCAGCGATCAGCCGCAGGACGTAGGTCTTAGCGGCGAACAAGGGGAGCCAATGCAGCGTTCCCAAAGATATCAGGTAGGACAGAGGCCAGTCGTGCCGTAGGGCGGGGCTTGCTGGACATAAAGGCACCTAGATGTAGAGGGGGTAGGGGCGCCCCTACCCCTTCGAAAGGCCCCCGCCCTACGGATACGATTCGCCCAGCATGACCGGCGAGGTGGGGCTAGGGGTGATAGTTGCCGGCCTGCGTCAGGAAGATCTTCAAGACACCTCTGACAATCACAATGGCCAGTGTCACCACGATCACGATCATCACGATCCACATCCAGGTCAGAGGGGTGCCATTTTTAACAGACGCTGATAAGGGGCTGAGCGAGGTGGCAAGCAGAGGTGCTAAAATGACAAGCGGGACCGCGAACAGGGCCAGGCACATAACGATCACAAAGGCGGGCAACACGATGCGCCACCAACCGGAATCGCGCAGGTTTTCGGTCTTGGCGGTGCCATAGGCCCTACGCGCTTCAGGGGCCTTCACTGGCTCTGGAACCACCGCAGCATCCGCGGTACTGGAAGCAGAAACAAGCTGATCCGGCGGGGCGTCTGTTGTGGACACAGCGGCGAGTTGGTCCGGCGTGATATCTGTTCTGGGAGCCGTGGCATCAGAGGCCGCGTCGGTGGCGCGTATGGCCGTCACTTCCTGCGGGTCTGGTGTGATGGAATTGGGGGTTGTATCGCTCATAACGTTCTCTCTCCAAAGGAATGTTGATGATAGCTGCACTTTAGTATACCATATCTGATAGCCAGGTGGATGAGGGGAGCCGAAGCCGCTCCTACAAGGATTATGGGCAAGGGAGAGGGGGTATGTATGCCTGACGAGGCAGCACCATGGGGCAATGACCATATCGACGCTGGCAGACCTATCTCCTGGTGGAGCTGGCGGCCTGGCATCAAGCCACGCAACGCGGCACTTATTGGCGGATCGGTCACATGTATCGGGCTATTGCTGGCCGGCATTGGGCTTACAACGTTCATCCTGGGCATTATGGATAGCTTTTCGGCGCCGGTACGCCTGTCCGGGGTTGTCGTGGCCCACTCGCTAGGTATCATCGACCGGGTGCCACGGCTGGCGATACGCTTGCGCGAACCGGGCTTCCCACCTGAGGTCGCGCCTGTCGTCCCCAGCACGGCTTTCCGCGCGCTGCATGATGGTGATCTCGTCATAGTAAGTTTTTCGCCCCGCCTGCATTTTCTGTATAGCCTTGAGGGCGCTGGCCAGCGCTATACTCTTCCTGAGACCAGCGCGGCCGGCAATCCACCCGGCTCAGTAGTGCTACTGCTGCTCGGTCTGCTCTTTCTCCCTTACCCCGCGCTGTTGACACTGTGGGGATTGCGAGACCTGCGGCAGGGACCCGCCAGGCTCACGGCCAGGATTATTGGCCTGCGCGTCGTGGAACGCAATCACACGCGCCGCGCCGGGCTTACTCCTCGCCTGAACCGCTCTTCCTGGTATGGAGTAGCCTTGCAGCCACTCCACGGGAATAGCGCGCGTCCCATCACCTTTAGTATCAGCCAGGAAACGTATGCTGCACTGCATGAAGGGGAGATTGTCACGATCACCTATACACCCAACGTCCATTATATTTACGCCATGGAGCGTGAAAGATGAATACCCAGGCCGCCCTGCGCCTCACGCGGCGCATTGCGCGGCAGGCTCTGGATGGCATATTTCCACCGCGCTGCGCGGGCTGCCGGGCAAGCGGCCACATCCTCTGCGCCGCCTGCGCCGCCAGAGTCGAGCCAATTACGCCGCCGTTCTGCCAGCTTTGCGGGATGCCTCTGCTTGTGCCAGGACTCTGCCAGGGATGCAAGTTCCGACCCCCAGCGCTGAGCGGGCTGCGCGTGATGGCACAGTACCAGGAGCCGCTGCGCACATGTATTCACGCGTTAAAATATGATGGCAACACCCGCCTGGCAGAGCCGTTAGGCTTGCTGCTGGCACAGGGCTATCGCAATTATGGGTTGCAAGCAGATGCGATCATTGCCGTGCCGCTGCATCACGAACGAGAACGGCAGCGCGGGTACAACCATGCACGCCTGCTGGCAGAGGTCTGCGCCGCCAATATAGGCATCACTTTGTACGATGACCTGCTGATCCGCCACCGCGCCACCAGCGCTCAGGTCGGCTTGCAGACGCGCGAGCGCTATCAAAATGTCGCGGGCGCATTCATGTGTACCCCGGCATCTGCAACCGGCGCGCTCTGCGGACGTAATATGCTTATCATCGATGATGTATGTACAACCGGGGCCACACTGGAGGCCTGCGCGGAGCCGCTCTTCGCCGCCGGCGCGGCAACCGTGTGGGGGCTTGTGCTGGCACGGCCCTGACAGATACTCGTGGGCCGCTGGTGCTGACGCGTTCGTTCCTCGTAAAGAGGTCGATGGACGAATATGCTATAATAGCGCAGAAAAGAATCCAGCAGCGAACTCCAGGGAACAGCTTTTTCGTGGACGGCCCATCCTGCGCGCTATCCACTCTTCAATATAGAGAGGAGTTCTCATGTCAATTAATGGGAGATGGCTCAGAACCAGTTTTCTCTGGTTCCTATTCGCGTTAGCCATTATCCTGATCCTTATCTTCGTCTTCCACCCGTCATCTGATACCCGGTCGGTCAACGTATCTACTATCCTGACACATATCAAACAGGACCTGGACCAGAAACGGCAGGATACACTCAACGTCAGCGCCGATACGATCACCCTCAGCAGGGGTAGCGGGCCGAATGCTAGCAAGGAAGCGGCGAATATCAACGATGCGTTTGATATCACGCGCGTGCTGAAGGACAACAATATTGACTACACCAATAATCGCCTGCTGATACTGCAATACGATGCTCCCAGCGCGGTAAGCGCCTGGTTGACCGGCCTGTTAGGACTCGTGCCCTTCATTTTGCTGGGCGCGCTGCTGATCTATATGATGCGCCAGGCGCAGGGCAGCAACAATCAGGCCTTGTCGTTTGGGAAGAGCCGGGCGCGCATGTTCCTGGGCAATAAGCCAAATGCAACCTTCGCCGATGTCGCGGGGGTGGAGGAGGCGAAACAGGAGCTAGAAGAGATCGTGGAGTTTTTGAAGTTCCCCGATAAGTTCGCGGCCCTCGGCGCGCGCATCCCTAAAGGACTCCTGCTGGTGGGGCCGCCGGGAACCGGCAAAACGCTGATCTCGCGGGCCGTGGCCGGCGAGGCGGGGGTGCCGTTCTTCAGCATCAGCGGCTCCGAGTTTGTGGAGATGTTCGTGGGCGTGGGCGCCAGCCGCGTGCGTGACCTCTTCGACCAGGCCAAGCGCAACAGCCCCTGCATCGTCTTCGTCGACGAGATCGACGCCGTTGGCCGCCAGCGTGGTGCCGGCCTGGGTGGCTCGCACGATGAGCGCGAGCAAACGCTGAACCAGATCCTGGTGGAGATGGACGGCTTCGACACGAACACCAACGTAATTGTGATCGCCGCCACCAACCGGCCGGATGTGCTTGATCCCGCGCTGCTGCGCCCTGGCCGCTTCGACCGCCAGGTTGTGCTCGACCGGCCCGATATTCGCGGGCGCGTGGCCATTCTCAAAGTGCATGTCCAGGGGAAACCTCTGGATAAAAACATCGCGCTGGAGACAATTGCTAAGCAGACGCCGGGCTTCTCCGGGGCCGACCTCGCCAACCTGCTCAATGAGGCCGCGATCCTGGCGGCGCGGCGCAACAAGCGCACAGTGGGCATGAGCGAAATGGAGGAGGCCATTGATCGCGTGGTGGCAGGCCCGGCACGCAAGAGTCGCATCATCAGCGAGCGCGAAAAGGCCATCACCGCGTACCACGAAGTAGGACACGCCCTGGTGGCGCGCATGCTGCCCAACACCGACCCGGTACACAAGGTCTCAATCGTGGCACGCGGGCAGGCAGGCGGCTTCACCATGCTGCTGCCAACGGAGGACCGCTACCTGTGGAGCAAGCCGCAATTCGAGGATATGCTGGCGTATGCCCTGGGCGGCCATGTAGCTGAACTGATCATTTTTGGCGATGTCACCACCGGTGCCTCCAACGACATCGAGCGCGTAACCAAGATCGCACGCTCAATGGTCACCGAGTACGGCATGAGCAGCCGCATCGGCCCCATGGCCCTGGGTCACAAGGATGAGATGGTCTTCCTGGGCCGCGACTTCGGCGAGCAGCGCAACTTCAGCGAGCAGACGGCACGCGAAGTAGACGAAGAGATCCGGCGCATCATCCAGGAGGCCTTCGATAAAGCCTACCAGGTACTCAGCCAGAACAAAAAGCGCCTGATTATGATTAGCGAACGCCTGATTAAAGAGGAGACCCTGGAGGGTCCAACCTTCGAGTCGCTCTTCAACCAGCCCATCGAAACCGACCAGTACGACATGCCCTCGATCCTGGCCGGCATGCCGTTCCCCCCCACGCAGCGAAACGGTAATCAGGACGAGGACCTGGCCCTGCCGGGTGAGGTATATCCACTCCCGCCACTGCTGCAACCGCCAGCGAATGGCGACACGATGCAGTAAATAAGAGGGTAGGTGCTTACCCTGCAAGCACCTACCCTCTTATTTAGCATAATTACGGCTATATGAATTTTTCCGTAGCCACAAAAGCTTCTAACACAGGTGATTCTGCTTCAAAAACATCGGGACCAAAGGTCTCGATGTGGACACGTATAGCTGACTTTACATCGATTAAGGCCTCTTCGTAACTATTACCCTCACCCACAACAACGCCTTTCAGGCCTAGTAGATAAGCCACGTATCCGTCGGGATGTTTCTCAACAATTATCTTGATATGTCTCACCTTAACAGTACCTCGAACATGGTAGGATTACTTCACCTGAAACTACCAACTTACATAAAAGCGTATAACTACTATTAGACCTTTCATCCATTATTTTACCTCAGGATAAGCAACATGGAAGACCTATTTAAGCAATTGACTACTCACCTTGCCTCTGGCGTTGAGGCAAGTGCCGGACTGATCATAGCCTTTGCCGCCATCCAGGCAACTATACGAGCAATAGCGCTTTTCTTCAAGAGATCAGCTTCGGCACTGCAGGCGCAGGAGCCGCAGACAGAGAATATACGCCTGCGCCTTGGTAGATGGCTGGCTCTCGCGCTTGAGTTCGAGCTAGCAGCGGACATACTTCGGACCGCCATCGCACCTTCATGGGGTGATATCGGGCAGCTCGCAGCCATCGCGGCCATCCGAACGGCGTTAAATTACTTCTTGCAGCAGGAGATTGACAGAGCGGTGAAACGGCAGCCAGAGCCGGTTGCTCAGCCAGTGGAACAGGAACAAGCGGAGAAAAAGGATAGGGTGAGCAATGCTCTTCGCTAAGCTATTCGACTTTAATCTGTGGATTACCGCTATCGAGTTTATCGGAGCCCTGCTCATTATGGGCTATGTCCTGGGAGCTATCATTACCTTGTTACGCACCGGCAATATCACGCGAGCACGCTTGATTGTGGCGAACGGTGTCATCACAGGCTTGAGCTTCAAGCTTGCCGGTACGCTGTTGAAAACTATTGAGCTACATACCTGGCAACAGATCCTGATGTTCGTCGCGATTTTCGCGCTCAGAACGGTGCTCAAACGTCTTTTTACCTGGGAACAGGCGCGTTTGCAACGCTCGCTCACCCTCAGCAATACAACCGAGATATCATCCGCGCCTCAATAAGCCATACAGATGCGCGCAACTCAGCCGCCACACCGCCATCATTACCACGCTATCCAATAGGACGAGCGCGGGGAGAGCCAATGCGAGCGGCAATTTCCAGAGCAGGAGCAACATGCTGGCCAGCAGGAGCAGACCAAGGCCTAACAGTTGCAGGCGGCGCGGCGTGACCGGCAACTCCTCCTGGAGCAGCATCTGCATCTTACCCTCCACACTCTGGTTGAGATCCTCGTCCCAGGCGCTGCCCCACACGAAGAGCACGGTCACCCCGGTAACCAGTAGCAGCACAGCCAGGACGGCCGCCGCTAACTCCAGCGGCGAGAGACCGGTCCACCAGCCCCAACCAAGGGTGGCGGGCAGACCGATGCTCAACGCCGGCAACAGGAACACCAGTAGCCGGGCCACGAGGAAGTCGGCGAAGGTCAGCGGCGCGGTTATGTAGAGAGCCAGCCGGTTGCCCTCGCCGCTGATGGCGTAGGGCACAGCGTTGTCAATGTTGGCGAGGATAATCACGCTCGCCACAAAGCCGGCGAGCAACAGGACATGTGGGATATGGTAGGGAAGCGCGAGCCGCTGCACCAGGGGAACCAGGGCCAGATAGATTATTATGGCAATGATGCGCAGCCAGGTCAGCACGTGTCGGCCCTGATTGAGCAGGCCCTTGACGAACAGCGCACCGGTGAGGCTGCGATGGCGTGCAAATAGCCTGCTTGCCACGCGCACGCCGGGGATATTGATAGTGGTACGCGCTCCTGAGCGGCCCTCCAGCACATGGAACGCCGTGAGGTAGAGTCTGCCCACTGGTTCAGCCAGCACACTAAACGCTGCCAACCACCACGCGAGCAGCAGCAGACTTAGCCAGAACGGGGCAGGAAGCACCAGGGTCGTGGGCAACACAATAGGCGCCTTGAAGAGATCGGCCGCAAGGGCAATCACTGCCAACAGCAGGAGGCAGAGCAGACCGATCAGCAGAGATCTGCGTATATGCGGCAGCACATAGCGGATAACCAGGAGCGTCACGAGCATGGCACACCATACAGCGACGCTCGCTCCCAGCAGCGCGAGGGCCAGCCAGGGCAACGCCTGCCAGCCAAGAGCGAGAGCCAGGACAGCTCCCAGCACAAGCGCGCCCAGCAGCAGCCAGTTGCCCACGCCCTTGATGAGGAGCACGCCATAGAGCGCGCGGAGGCGTACAGCCGGCCGTATGGGTAGGACTATGAGCAGCAACGCGTCATCGGTGCCGAAGCCACGCTGGAGCATGGAGATGACCGCCAGCGCACCTATACCGCTCCATATGCTCAGGCAGAGCAGCCACAGATGAGATTGCAGGCTCAGCGAACCCGCCAGTTGCCAGGCATCGACCTGGGTCAGCAACTGCTGCCCACCCCACAGGCCCAGGCCGATATTGACAATAAACACGATCAGCCAGGTGATACGCATGCGAACATCGGTGTGCAAGGCGTTACGCGCGGCATTGAATTCAGCGCGCCAGAGCGCAAGCAGCATGCTCATAGCGCTACCTCCTGCTGCTGCTCGGCCACCAGGTTGAGGAAGACCGTCTCCAGGTCGGGCGCGGTGGCTGCCTGCCGGAGTTCCTGGGCGCTGCCCTCGCTGAGCAGGCGCCCCTGATGAATGATGCCGACACGATGACAGACGGCCTCGGCGGTGGCAAGGTCGTGCGTGGACAGGAAGATGGCGGTATCACGAGCAGCGAGTTCGGCGAACAGGTCTTTGAGACGGCGCGCACTCAGTGGATCAAGGCCATTGAGCGGCTCGTCCAGGATCAACACCGCCGGTTGGTGGAGCAGCGCGCCCGCCAGGGCGACTTTGCGCTTCATGCCATAGGAATACGTGCCACAGAGCCGGTCGGCCTGGTGAGTGAGTTCCAGCAAATCAAGCAGGGTTGCGATGCGTTCATTGGCCTCGCGCTGTGGTATGCCACGTACCTGCGCGAGGAAGGCCAGAAACTCGCGCCCGGTGAGTCGCTCATAGAGCAGCGTGCGGTCGGCAACATAGCCCAGGGCCGCTTTTGCCGCCAGCGGCTCGCGCCACATATCGTGACCGGCGATCCACACGCGACCAGCATCCGGTTGCAGCAGGCCGACCAGCATCTTCATGGTGGTTGTCTTGCCGGCGCCATTGGCGCCCAGGAAACCGTAGATCTCACCCCGCCGGATCGCCAGATTCAGATTGTCAACGGCGGTGAAATCAGCGTACTGGCGCGTCAGCCCCTCCACGCGAATCGCGAGCGTGGCAGGTTCTGGAGATTGGTCGACAGGCACAGAGCTGGGGAGATCGCGGCTCTCAGAGCTACCTGGCTGCGGCACTGCTTCCCGTGGCGCCTGTGCCATCTCATGGCTGGCAGGAGCGGATGCTGCCGGGGAGCCCAGGGCCGCCAGGAAGGCATCGCGCTGATCCACGCTGAGCAGGACCTGATCGGCCAGACCCCCGCCAAAGAGCCCAACGCGGAAAGGATAGGCCCGGTCGAGGCGCAGCAAGACCTGCCCCTTGTCAGAGAAGGCGATCACGACGCGGCGCGACTGCGCCTCGTAGCGCGCGCTGGGGATGACGATCTTTTCGCGCGCAGGTTGTGCGGACATGATGGCCGCGCGCGGTATGCTGGCCTTGAAATCTATGCCGTAATGCAATAGCACTGATGTCTTGTCAACATGATGTTTTGTCCATAGAGGGATAAACAGTTTAGCAAGCACGAAGAGCACAAACAGAGCAAGCGCCACAAACAGAGCCAGTTTGACAGCGCCGTTCGAGACCAGTCCCTGTAGGAGCAAAGCGATTACGCCTAGCTCTAGAGGCATCATGAAGCAAAATACGCTGACGATAGCCAGGTAACTGCCCGGTGCAGCGGCGTACGTGAATGTTCCGGTTGATTCTTTCATAGGTATACTCCGTTGATACATCAAGCGGTTGATTTACGGGAAAGTTCAGCAAAAGCGCGGCGCTGGGCAGGCGAGAATGTGCTCAGCATCAACTCACCCATCACCTGCGCGAAGGGGCTTTCTGTGTGCGAAAGATGTGCCGAAGCCGGCTCCAGGGATTGCAGCATGGTGGACATAAGTATATTCAGCGCATCAGACTGCACACAATATTCCACAAAGCGCTCCACCTGGGGCGAGTCCTCAGGAACACAAGCCAGAAGAGCAAAGCGTTCATTAAGTTCAACCATGAGCGTATAGAGGTCTGGATAGTTGGCATAAAACTGAGCGCTACTCTGCATCATTTCGCGATAACCGGCTTTATATGCTTCAGGCCAGTTAAAGGAGCCGAGCAGAGCATCAAGCCTCTTCTCAAGCTCCAGCAGGGTCGGGTTTACCTGGGAGAGCAGGGGTTCCAGGTAGGGCAAAACGACATCCAGGTAGAGGCTGGCTTCTGGATCAGCGGGTTGCTCCAGGGTAGAGAGTCTCTCCTGGGCGAGCAGCTTTCTGATGGCGGCGCGCTGCTTTTCCAGCGCCTGCATCTGGGTGGAGAGGTCCTCCTCCAGCGCTTGCAGGATGCTTCTCAGCGCATATTCAGCGCCTGCCTTCTCAGCGGCAGGAATGGCGAGGGCCGTCTTGATACGCTCAAGCGACAGGCCCAGAGCGCGCAGACGTTTGATGCGCAGCAGGCGCAGCAGATCGCTCGCCGAGTAGAGACGGTAGCCGCTCGACGAGCGACTGGGTGCAGTCAGCAGGCCTATCTGCTGGTAGTAGCGAATCGTCTTCGTTGATATGCCCAGCAATGTAGCCACTTCCCCAATCTGTAGCAGCTCGCGCATGGGTTGACCCTCCTGTGATGGATTTCTCTCTAAAGAGACTATAAAGCTTGCCCTAACTGGAAGGTCAAGCCCCCAAAGACAAAGCACACTCCAACAAAATATCTCCACCAAATCTCCACTCATTCTTAACGCGTTCTTAACGTCAAAGCTCGAAACAATAGGTTACAATATTAGATGTATCACTGGTGCTTACATTCATGTAGGTAGGGTTCTCTTCTTCTTGACCCAGGTGCCTTGTTGTATGTCAAAAACTATTTGTTTGAATCGAAAGTGAGGCCGAAGCATGCACTTTCTCCGCTCAAAGTTGAGCATCGCTGTCACCATTGCTGCTCTCGCTGTTATGATTACCGGATTAGCAGCGGCAGGAGCAATAGCCACATCCCGCACCGCACATGGCGCGACCAAAGCCAGCGCGGCGCACATGCACCTCGACTGTTCTACCAATAACAGAGCCACGTGTACAGAGGTACTTGACTCCGAACAAGTCTTCGGAGAGGGCAAATACGTCGGGCACGATGAGCCGTCAACCCTGTTTTATTCGAATAAGGCAGGATCTGGCAACGAGAACCGCTGGCAGCTCACCCTGCCCAAGGACCCCTCGCCGGTCAACCCGACCACACCCGGCAAGTCGTACAATTTCCAGCTCCATCCGGCCTTCTGGTTTGGTATGGCCATGTGCGACACGCAGTCCTATCCCGAGCAGGTAAGCACTTGCGCGCCGAATAGCGACAAGAACATCGTTGACCCGGCGATTAGCCCCGCCCATCCCGGAACAGCCTTCATGGAGATGCAGTTCTATCCTCCGGGCTGGGCTCCATGGCCCGCTGGAAATAGCTGTGATGCCACCAAGTGGTGCGCGGCGCTCAATATCGACAGCCTCTCGGAGAACCCGGTGACAGGCCAGTTACAAAACGACGCCTGCCAGGCCAAGGCTGGGCTAGAGTACGTCAACTTCGCCTTCATCACACTCAATGGCGTCCCGCAGGCGCCTGCCAACCCGGTTAACTCGACGCTTGCTACCTTCACCCCCGACCCGACCAGAGACCTGTTCATGAACTCCGGGGACCAGCTCGCAGTCACCATGCATGATACAGCCCATGGTCTCCAGATCGTCATTAAGGACAAGACCACAGGTCAAAAGGGCTCGATGATATCCAGCGCAGCCAACGGGTTTGGCCAGGTAGGGTTTGACCCGACCGGGACAAGCTGCAACAACATTCCCTACGACTTCCATCCCATGTACAGCACCTCCTCGGAGAAGACCCGCGTACCCTGGGCGGCGCACTCGTACAACGTGGCCTTCGCTGATGAGATCGGCCATTTCGACTACTGCTCTACCGTCACCAGCACGGGTGGTTGCACGGGCACCGAGGGCAATGGCACCAATCAGGAGCCAACCGATGGTGATGACGGAGGGTGCTTCCCGGCATCGGCTTCGAGCCTGGTCAAGGTCTCCGGCTGCATAGGAACCAACACAGGGTTTGATGGTGTGCCCTACACACCTGTCTGGCCCGATGGGAACAACGCCATGCACCCGACGGCGATTCACTTCACCAGCCCGAAGACTGGCAGCAACTATAGTACGAACTATAGTCGCGTCGCCTTCGAAGCTGACCTGCCGCGCATCGAGGGTACATGCGATCGCAGTACCGGCAATGGCTGCACACTGATCCCGGCTACCGATGATTGCACAACGACTGCTCCCATCACATGCACACCTGCGCAGTTCTACCCGTTCTTCAGCACTCGCATGGCTGATGGCACCTGCGTCTGGCAGCTCGGAAATCATATCCCCGGCAGCATGAACGATTTCCATCAGAACCAGCAGTACGGTACGCTGTTAGTTCTGAACTATACGGGACTTGGCGGTACGACGATTTCGCGCTACAACAACTTCCGCCAGATACTCTCCCACAACCCCTGCCAGGCATAAGGCAGAAAGAACTGACGCTCCGCTAGTTCAGCGGAACAGAAGTACGAGAAGAGGGCCGCTTGTGATAGCAGCCCTCTTTTTGTATGATCGCGCGAGACACGGCGCAAGAGAGATAGGGGCACGGTTTACAAGCGCCATAGATAGGCCGGTCGTGCCGTAGCGCGTGGCTTGCCTCTTTGAGGTGTCAAATATGATATACTATCAGCATGACGGCTGGATTGACGTGGGGGTTTCAGCGGCGGCCCTGCCCCAGCAACGATCAGGTGCCTGAGACTAGACGCCACCAGGCTGGTTCAAGTAACACGTTTCTGGTTTCCAACCAACCACTCCCTGGCTCCAGTCCTCCCTGGTGAAACACAACTATAGGAGCGGGGAACTTTTTATCCTGAATAGTAGGAGGAATTGCCGTTGTCTACTCGCTTTCGCGAGATCGATAATTGTGTGACCGCACCTGAAGGTTTCCGCGCGGGCGTCACGGCCTGCGGGATCAAGTCCGATGGCTCAATCAAGGACCTGGCTATTTTGGCTTCGGATGTTCCCTGCGTTGCCGCCGGCACCTTCACGACGAGTAGTACACGTGCCGCCCCGGTTCTGGTCTGCCAGCAACATCTCCAGGGCGGGAGAGCGCAGGCCGTGATTGTGAACAGCGGCAACGCCAACTGCTCCACCGGCGAACCTGGCCTGCGCAACGCCTACCGCATGGCAGAGCTTGTCGCCGCTAAACTGCGCGTGGAGCAAGAGTTGGTGCTCTGCTCCTCGACAGGCATTATCGGCCGCCAGTTGCCAATCGACAAGATCGAGCACGGGGTCACGGCCATCGAGTTGAGCCGTGAGCAGGGCAATGCCTTCGCCGAAGCTATCATGACGACTGACACGCGACCCAAGCGCATGGCGCTGGAGTTCCAGATCGAGGGCCGCACGGTGCGCCTGGGTGGCACGACGAAGGGTGCGGGCATGATCTACCCCAATATGGCGACGATGCTCTGCTATCTTACGACCGACGCCGCCATTGAGCACGCGTGGCTGCAAACAGAGCTACGCGCCGCCGTAAATGATTCCTTCAACATGCTGGCGGTGGATGGCGATATGTCCACCAACGATACCTGTGTCCTCTTTGCCAACGGGCTGGCGGGCAATACGCCCATCAGCGCGCAGCATCCAGAGGCGGAGGCGTTCCGCGAGGCGTTGCGTACGATCACCGTCTACCTGGCGCGCGAGATGGCGCGTGACGGTGAGGGCGCCACGAAGCTGATGACGGTCCACGTACGGGGCGCGCGCGATAAGGCCGACGCCGTAAAAGCGGCGCGCGCGGTGACGGTCTCGCCGCTCTGGCAGTGCGCCCTCGCGGGCGGCGATCCCAACTGGGGCCGGGTTGTCGGCGCTCTGGGGGCCAGCGGCTGCGATCTCGACCAGAACACATTCGAGATCGCCATTGGCGACGTGCAGATCGTGAAGCAAGGCGTGGGCGCGGGCTACAGCCAGGATGCCGCGCGCGCGGCCATGGCCGGCAGTGAAGTGACGATCAACGTTGACCTGCACCTCGGCGACGGAGAGGCCACCGCCTGGGGTTGCGATCTGACGCATGGCTACATTGACGAGAATACACTCTATACCCGCTAACATGGGGAGCATAGATACTATATACGACCGGTAACGCTGTATCACTAGCAAAGAAAGGACACGTATGACAACGACAGAGGTGGAAAAGCGCGATTGGGTAGCTCTGGAGCAGCAATATTATCAAGGGACCTTTAAACGCCAGCCGCTCGCCCTGGTACGGGGTGAGGGGCCACGCGTATGGGATAGCGATGGCAAGCTCTACCTTGATTTTGTGGCGGGCATCGCGGTAAACGTGCTGGGCCACTGCCATCCTGCCATCATCAAGGCGGTACAGGAGCAGGTGACCCAACTTATTCATGTCTCCAATCTCTACTATAACGTGCGCCAGATCGAGCTAGCGGAGCAGCTCGGCCAGCTCACCAACGGCATGCGCTCCTTCTTCAGCAACAGCGGAGCCGAGGCCAATGAGGGTGCTATCAAGCTGGCGCGCAAGTACGGCCGCCTGCATCGCGACGGCGCCTTCGAGATCATCAGCATGGAGCGCAGCTTCCACGGTCGCACGCTGGCAACCACCGCCGCCACCGGGCAGGCCGCCTACCAGGCTACCTGGGTACCGATCCCCGATGGCTTCAAGCAGGTTCCCTTTAACGACCTGGAGGCGCTGAAGGCGGCGACGAGCGCCAAAACCGTCGGTGTCCTGATCGAAGCGGTGCAGGGCGAGGGCGGCATCTGGCCGGGCACAAAGGAATTTATCCAGGGCGTGCGCCAGTGGTGCGACGAACAGAACCTGGTGATGATCTGCGACGAGGTGCAGGCCGGCATGGGCCGCACGGGCAAGTTCTTCAGTTGGGAGCATTACGATGTCGTGCCCGATATCATCACCATGGCCAAGGGCCTGGCCGGCGGCATCCCCATCGGCGCGATGTTGACGGGCCCGCGCACCGATGTGTTCGTCATGGGCGACCACGGCACAACCTTTGGCGGGAACCCGGTTGCCAGCGCGGCCGCGCTGGCGACAATCAAAACAATCGCGAATGAGCACCTGCTGGAGAACGCGACCGAGATGGGCGCCTACTGGCGCGGCAAGCTGGATGCGTTCTGCGAGAAGTACCACTTCATGGAAAACCCGCGCGGCATCGGCCTGATGCAGGCGGTGGAGATCAAGCATGAGCTGGCACCAACTATCGTGCAGCAGGCGCTTGAGCATGGCCTGCTGCTCAATAACCTGGGCCCCGATACGCTGCGCATGATTCCCCCGCTGAATCTGACCACAGCCGACATCGACGAGGCCAGCGAGCGACTCGACCACGCCCTGGTCGACGTAGCGAATATGCCCGTGGCGCAACAATAAGTAGCGCGTGGCTTGCCTCGCCGTCCTGTTGCCACGGG
>JALYTT010000026.1 GCA_030854145.1 Chloroflexota bacterium
ACTGGCTCTCCCAGGGCGATAATCTTGAGCCGGGGAGTAACGATAGGGGTGGTAATTGGGGCAGGTTGCAACGCCTGTGCGAAGGAGGGTGTCTCAAGCACGACTTCTTCGATGGTTCGCTCCTGCGTCTCCTCTCGCTCCTGCACACCTTCTTCCCAATGCAGTAGGGCGCGTAAAGAGGAGCATTCCTGCTGCATTTCGATGGTCCGCCGCAATTGAGGCGAGACGCGCAATTCGGCGAACACCCGCCATTCGTAGCTATCAACAGTCGTAAGGATCCGCTCTACCTCAGAAAGCAGTTTCAAGGTAGTCGGAAGCTGCTTTTGTGCCAGGTGGCAGGCCGCCAGCCGCAGCAGGGCCTTGAGCTGTTCTTGCTTGAACCCCATGGTGCTCAGGGCAGCCTCGGCTGGCTCTAACAAGGAGAGTGCATCGGTATAATGGCGTTGATGCATCCGGATCGTTCCCTCCGCCAGATCGCGCAGCACCTGTTGTTCCGAGTTAGCAGAAACGCCAGTGGACTTCTCAATGCGCATCTCTGAGAGAAGCAGGCTGGCGGTGGTGGCATCTCCCATGTAAAGGTAGGCCAGCGCCAGTGTCAGCAAGGCATAGTTGAGCAGCCACGCGTCTCCAAGTTGACGGGCGAGCGCCAGGCCCTCCTCGGTCATAGCCAACGAGCGGCCATCAAGCCCCTGAACCTGGGAAAGCTCACCCAGGCTGACCAAGGCATAGCCTTCCAGGCGATGCAGGTGAAATGGGCTGGTGGCCAGGGTTAACGCCTGCTGCAAGATGCGCTCCGCCTCGTCAAGCTTGCCCTGATCCCAGATGAGGCTGGCCCGTATAATGAGGTTATTCACAGTCCCACGGATATCCTGTAACTGCTCCCAGCAGGCGGTTGCCCTCTTACTATGGTGTTCAGCCAGGGCAAAATGACCTAGCAAGCGGTATGTCTCGGCCAACATGCTATGCCCATCGGCCGTTTGACGGCTAATCGTGTGTCGCCCCCAGAGCTGGAGCGCCTTCTGGTAGTGAGAGATCTTTGTGGAAGGCTCTCCAAGAAATCCTGCACACATGCCGAAGGAAATATGGGCCCTTGCTCGCAGGCTCACCTCATCGGCGGGTAACTGCTCCAATACCTGCTGGCAAAGCGGCTGCGCCTGTTGATATTTCCCTTCCTGGGTCAAAGCGAGCACATGCGCAAGCGCCAACTCAACCTGCAGCAGAGGGAGATCTTCTCGATTGACCATGGTTAGTGGCGGAGCGCTTAGCAGAGAGGTCAGTTGCTCCAACAAGGGTTGCACCTTGCTTAGTTCGCTCTTTCTCAAATAGATGTTGGCCTGAATCAGCAGCAGCTTCGGATAGCGCGTTGTCGTCGTCTCAGAGAAGTCCGTGATCCAGCGTTGCAGCGTCTCCATATGTCCCTGTTCGATCAATTGTTCCGCTGAGGAGGTTATCAGTTGGGCCGCGATCTCATCCACGCTGGCCTCCATCGCATGATAAATCGCCTGCTCATAGTGTTGGGATACACCTAAAAGCTCCGCTGCTCGCTGGTGCAACTGCACAAAGCGCTCAGGATTTCGTTGCCGCAGTTCTTCGCACAAGAGATCACGCAAAACCGGATGACAGGTGTAGGTCACATCGGGTTCTTCCCCACTGTGGGTCACAAAAAGTCCATGGTGCTCCAGGTACCGTAAGTGCTTGCCAGCCTCCTTGCTGCTCATCTTCAGCATAGCAGCGCAGAGCCCAGGGTTCATCTCCTCCAGCACTACCGCCTCTTTGAGAAAGGTATACACTGCCTGATGGTGTTTGAAGACTTCATTCACCACGTAGGAGAAGAGGGTCTGGGCATAGATATGTACTCCTAGCCCTTTGCGTGACAACGGCGCGCTCCAATCGCGCTGCAAGAACTGGACATCGCCCAGCCGTGTGCCCAACAGCAGCCCGGTGATCCAGCCATCGAAAGCGCTTACCAGTTGCTCGGCCTCCTCTTCGCTCAGTGGTCGGCTCCCCTGCACCTGCGCCAACGCGCGAATCTCTTGAGGGGAGAAGCGTAAGAGGTCCTGCCCAATGCCCAGCATCGCGCGGCCAGCCAGCAACGAGGCGAAATCCAATTCAGGTACCTCTCGGCTCTCCAGCACCAGCACCCCCTGCTCGGGCAGATGGTGCAAGAGATATTGTACCAACGCGGTGATCTCCGGATATTCGCTCACCTCCTGATAATGGCAGAGCAAGAGGACAAAGCGCTCTGGGATCTCTCTGGAGATGGCAGCTACCAGCGCGTCCAATAGCATGTAGCTACTCTCGGTGGAAGTCTCAGTGGCAACATTGAACAAAGGGACGAGTTGTTCACCGAACGTAGGAAAGCGCTGCTTCAGGCTGGCCAGCAACAAGCGCAGAAAGATCAGCGGTTCACTATCGCTGCGTTCAAGGAAATACCAACAGCATGGGAGGGGGATCTGCCGGGCCACCTCGACGAGCAGGGTGGTTTTGCCATAACCGGCGGGGGCATGCACTAAGGCCAGTTTATAGAGCGCCGGGCCAACCATCGTATCAGGGCTGCTACCAGTGAGCGCCTTGCTTAACCGTTGCGCCAGGCTGGCACGAGGCAAAATAGTCGGGGGGAGAGGTGGAACGGTAATTTTTCTCAGCAAAGAAGGTGTATCCAAGGTCTCTTCCTTTCATCCTGGCTCCTTCTTTGCGTGGAGCAGTGCTCTTCCCCATAAGAGAAATGCAGCTCGCTAGCAGAAAATCAGCCACTGACGTACAAACAACAGGGATATGGCCTCCTTAGGTGATCCCTATAATAGAAAGTGCTGAGTTTACTTTAATCTCAATGCGAATAAGCATACTATGATAGTATAATTCAAAAGGTGCAAATACGCAATCTGTTTATAGTGAAGGTGCAACCAAAAATTGGGAGTGGAAGAGGCGCATTATGCCCTGCTACGCGGCCTGTCCACGGCAATATTAGGACTGCAAGGAAACGCCACAGCAGGAGCCAGATCGGGCGTAACTCTCCAGTTCTATCGACGTCTGATAGGGCTCCCCAAAGCTGAAGCTGGTCTTTCCTGGCCGTCGAAGCATGTGCTCCGGTGGTCGGCAAAGCTATTTCTTCTCCTTTGCATTAAGTAGCGCCAGCAGCTTCTGGCTGAATTCGTAGAGATCGCGCGCGGAGACCTGCTTAAAAACCTCCTGTTCTTCCGGCGTTAGTTCAAAATTTCTTGACTGCACTGTCTGCAAAGGGTTTTCTAGCAAGTCCTGACAAAATGCTTGATCAACAGATGCCAGACCCAGTATGGCGTTGATGATTTTTCGAGTCATCGTTTTCCTCCCCTCTCCCCTGTATACGGTCTCGTGGCAGATTTCTGGAACTCACTACTCTGTTCAACCCTCCTTTTGAAGAGCAGCGGTGAAGCTCCTGAAGTCCGCTTCGATGGTGGCTCTTGATCACCGGTTTCAGAAGAGTTGTATTATATAAAGTATTATTTATAATACAGAGATATTGTACTGGGAAATGCTTACCTGCCAATTACCAAAGAGAAGGACAGACATGAGTAAAACGAGAAAAGTTTCGCGGAAAGCCTTCCAGGTCGCTGCTCTTGGCCTCGGTGCTGCCGGCTTCCTGACTACACCAATGCTGCTGGAAGCCCGACTGAAGCAAGCAACGCAACCCCTGACGGATGCGTGGCAGCACCTGCCAATCGAACCTCGTCGTTCCACGCTGATCGGGATAAGCTTTCGCACCCCGCACATTGCTGCGCTTGGCTTAGATGCCCAGGCCACGTTGCAAACACTGCTCTCCTATCCGTTCCAACTCATTCGATTAGGGGCCTACTGGAACCGCATGGAACCAGAACCGGGAACATTTTATCCTGGTGAGCTTGATGGGCAAATCGATGCTGCCGAACGGGCAGGAAAACAGATTATTCTGTGTGTTGGTCCCCTGAAAACCTTCAGCTATCCCGAGTTTTTTGTACCGGCGCACTACCTGAGGCACCATCTCCTGGAACATACCCGCATCAAGCCGTCCGCTTATCCAGCGCTGCTAACTGCCGCAACAGTTTTTATTACGCGTGTTGTGGAGCGCTACAAACATCGGAAAGGCATTGTTGCCTGGCAACTTGAACACGAGGCCGTTGATCCCCTGGGAATAGAACATTCCTGGCGGCTGGACGCGGCCTTTGTCGAGAAAGAAGTCGAAGCGCTCAGAAATGCCGATGCCAGCAGGCCACTTATGATGAATGGCTTTTTGCCGACCTCCTTGCCGGTGCGTCTCTCCCAATGGTGGCGTACCCGTGATCAAGGTGACTCACTCGCCGTAGCCCAACGCCTGGCAGACATTGTCGGGATCGACTACTACCCGCGTCACGCGCTGATGGCCGCTGGGACCAGAACCCTGTACCTGGATGGAAGCCGGCGCCCCTGGCAGCAGGGAAGACGGAAGCGCCTGGTCGCCTGGACTCGCGTTCATGGACAAAAACTGATGATTGCTGAGGGACAGGCAGAGCCGTGGGAGATAGTGACGACCCCGCCCAATCCACTCGGACAGGGCATGTACAGTTGCCTACCAGAACAGGTCATCACCAACTATAATACCTGTATGCACTGGTCCCAGCCAGAGTCCCCTTTATATGCCTACCTCTTCTGGGGAGCGGAGTATTGGATGCTGCGCAAGCACTACTCTGACCCCAGCTATCTCCAGGCGTTCGCTCGTATTCTAGAAAATGCCTGACAAGACCTGCACAGAAGGAGGTGGATATGATCCACTTCCCTCTGTCCGGCAGCCAAACTTTACCTTCACCGCTCGGCCGTCTCCATGATTTTTATGCGCAGCGCGTATAGTTCCCTACCAGCCCCCACCCCTATTTCTTGCTGCATAAAACTGTGAAAATCATCTAACTTGTGCATTGCTATATCCACATCGCCTTGCTTAAAATACACATCGATGATAGCTTTCATCGCGGGTTCACAATACGAGTCTAACGACAGCGCCAGGTAGGCATATTCCAGGATCTCTTCCAGCTCACCACGTTGCTGGTAAATCTGGATCAAGCGTATCAACACCTGCAAATAGATATGCTCGTAGTGCTGACGATAGGGGCGTAACCATTGCTCCGCCTTATCCTCCGGTAGAAATCCTAAACAACAATGGCTGACTAGCTTACGATAATAGAATGAGGCTTTGACATCGTCTCCATAGGTGTCAAAGGTTGCTGCTGTTTCAAAGAGGTGTCCTACATCTGCGATATCTGTCCACCATGTCTCATCCGTATCAAACCAATAAAAATTATTGGACTGGCGACGGATAAACTTTGAGGCTTTTCTGGGGCCTAACGAGGGTTCTAGTAAATGCCGCAAGCAATGCATGGTGACGTACAGATTCCCAAAGGCGGCTTGTGGCGCTAGTTCAGGCCAAAAAAGCGCAATAAACTCGTCGGCCGAGCATAATTTACCAGGATTGAGAAGAAACCATTTGAGGAGCGCCTTTACCTTATTACGGTGCCACATCGTCTCTTTGATAGGCTTTTCCTGACAAAGCAAACGAAAATGTCCAAAGGAATAGGAACGATAAAGAGCATTATACTCGCGTTCACGCGGATGAACTAAAACGCTTCTGTCAGGCAATACGTTTGCAACTTGCAGTAGTGGCATGTTTTTATGCTCCCGCTCTGGATTTCACGCTACGCGAGGTATCCTACAAAATTCATAGCACCCCTACTTACAAGTATAGTCAACAGCGTGTTTAGATACTATCTGGATTCCCCTCCTGAATGAGGAGGGTCTCTCGTTACCAGGCTTTTTTTGGTCAGCGATCCTCCTTGTGCAAAGGCTGCCCGCAAAGCGGTAGCCGCCTCGGCCAATACCAGATTGAGTTGATCTGGCACGAGAAAGCCATGGATGGCTCCTGCGCGGCGCGAGATCGTCACCGGCACCCCGGCCTCCTTTAACCGGTTCCCGTAGCGTTCACCGTCATCCCGGAGTGGGTCATACTCGGCGGTGATGATCAGTGCTGGCGGCAATCCCAGAAGAGTGGAGGCTAGATAGGGGGAAACCAGAGGGTTAGTTCTGTCTTCTTCACTGTTTAAGCAATGATGTGTGAACCAGTTAATATCTTCTCTGGTGAGGAGGTAGCCTTCAGCGAATTCTTCCAGGGAAGGCATGCTTGGTAAGCGAAAATCGGTGAGGGGCACGAGCAGCAGTTGGAAGAGAAGTGCTGGGCCACCGCGGTCGCGAGCCATGTGAGCAACAACCGCGGCGAGGGTGCCACCGGCACTCATGCCGCCAATGGCGATCCGCGAGGGGTCGCCATTGCAGCTAGCTGCGTGGGCCCATATCCACTGGCTCGCCGCATAGCATTCCTCCGGGCCAGAGGGGAACTTGTATTCGGGAGCGAGGTGGTAGCCCACCGAGACTACCAGGCACCCCGCTAGATTCGTCAGGCGGCGGCAAAACGCATCCTCTGAGTCGAGATCTCCAATGACCCCGCCGCCGCCGTGGAAATAGATCAGAATCGGGAAGGGTGCGTATCCTTGCGGGGTATACATTCTGAGGGGAATCTCTCCTATCGGACCGGGAATGTGGCGGTTTTCGATATGGGCAACGGCCTCTGGTTCACTGGAAGCAGTCAGTCGCACCAGGGCCCGTTCCCTTTCGCGCGCCTGCGTAGGGGTCATATTGCCCGTCAGCACAAAGTTTATCGCCTTCAGTCGCTTTAAAGCGGCGTGAGTCTGAGGATCAAGTGGCATAGATCTTTATCTTTCTTGAAAATGTAAGGAGCTGCACTTTTTACTCTCTCGCTAGCTTTGACTGAATACGTGAAGCGCCCCGGCCTACACTACAGCCCAATGGGCTTTGTGTTCAAGGGCCAGACAAATCAAATCGATCTGGCCTTCCAGGTCAAGAAAACCGCTATTGACCACAAGATCATACAGAAGGGGATCATTGACATTGCGGTGATATTGGGACTGGAGATAGCGCGCCTGGTTGCGATCCCTTTGCTGAATACATACGCGGGCGCGAGCTTCATCTAAGCGCTCGCTTTGCATCACCGTGCTGACTCGTTGTGCAAACGGTGCAACTACGCGGATATGCAGCAGGTCAGGTTGGTTTGCTAATAGCACCTGTGCTCCACGTCCAACAATCACTGTATTGCCCGTACATACAAACGTATCGATTACCTGGTGCAACGACTCGTGATACAGGCGCTTCTGCATCTGGGGTGATACAGGCATGATAAGCTGACTGGCCCATGCTTGCATCGCCTCCGCAGTCGAAAACATCATAGAGAGAAGAAACCGATCAACGAAACTATACGTGTGCTCATCATATAGGGCAGCCTCCTCTTCCGTTATACCGAGTTGCCGGGCGACCTGTGCAATTATTTCATAGTCAGCAAGGCGCCACCGCAGTTTGAACGCCAGTTTGGCGGCAAGCTTGTTGCCGCCGCTTCCGTACTGCTGCGAGATCGTGATAGCGCTGATTTTGGAGCGTTCTGCTAGTTGAACCGCCAATTGCTCAAATTCTGCATCATAAATCATGACCTCTCCCTTGTCTCATGAGCCTGCATACGTAGAGAACAGGCTCAATGCTTACACTCGGTATTGCTCCACTGGTAGATCCGCTTTGCCGATGGGGGTGAGTCAGGATGAATGAGCGAGACATACTGATCAAGTTCGGCTTTCACATCCTGGAACAGGGGATGTTGAGCATATTCCTTGAGTATCGCGGGAAGGGAGGAGCGGGCCTCTATAAAATGTACGTAGATGTTGCCCTGCGTCCAGACATAACGGTGTTTTACGCCAATAAGGTGGGGAAGTTCTGTGGCGTCCGAACGCGTAAACGCAGCCACAATTTTGTCTTCGCTTCCCGGCTGATACTGGCCAATGATAATGCCGCGATACGGCTCCTCTGGCTGCTCAGACGTGTGCAGCATCTGCTCTATCTTTTCTTTAATCACACGCTGCTGAATGCGAGTTTGCGTGTTGAGATGCTTGGCAGCATGTTCATCGCTGAAGGGCGCTCCTGGCTTCATACTGAACTCCTGTTCCCAGGTCATCACAGTATCTGTATCGCCGATGCTGTCATACCACCAGCGAATAAGCATCTGTTTGAATGGTCCGGAAGAGGGATCACGCTCAGAGCGCGTGGATTTGCGATCAGCGTCAGTCCAGCGCATAGCGGTCCAGCTCCACTGCGTGCCGGTTTCGTCAGGATGGGTGGTCAACTGAAATGTTACTTTGTTCTCGATCTCTTCAAGAACTTCGCTGCTTGCATACTCCGTGAATAAATCTGGCCACGTTCTCACATTATTCGTCAGCCTGAAAACTTCTTCAACCGGTGCATGAATAAGCACAGCATTACGAATGTATCCCATGTGCCTGCCTCCTAAGCTTGAATTGAATTAACGAACACCACAAGCTCCTGAACATTTCTGGTGGCAAAGGCTTCTTCCTGCGAAAGCACAATGCCAAATGTATGTTCCAGGCTTGTACACACTTCGGTCAGTCCCAAAGACTCGACGCCTATCTCTTCCCAGGAAGCAGTGTCGATGTTAGGGGTATTCAAAGGCACTCCTACCTTGGAGTGCAAAATACTAATCATAAATTGAAGGCTGCAACGTGGTGCCATGAGTGTACCTCTTCTCTTGCCTATCTCTGCCTCGATGATAGGTTTGCTGGCTTACCGCTCTCTTATCTTACCCGTAATTGCCCGGCAATCATGCCAGCTACATTTCTTCAAGAGGCACTATTGATCGTGTTTAGTTTGCATAGCTATTATTGAGGAGAAAGCGACTATGGCACGTGTCGTGATAACAGGTATCGGCGTGGTAGCACCAGGTGGCATGGGCAGAGAAACATTCTGGCAGACACTTGTCTCAGGGAAATCAGCCGCTGATCTTGCTCAGATTGACAACCTGGAACGCTTTCGATCACAGATGGTGGCTGCCGTATCAGATTGGGACCCTTACCGTTCTGGTTTAACGGAAGAAGAAGTCGCCAGAACCAGCAGGCATACTCAGTTCGGCCTGGTTGCGGTAGCAGAAGCATTGGCGGAAAGTGGCCTGGATCTCGCTAGCCTGGATACCACGCATATTGGTGTCGCGGCGGGAACGGCGATAGGTTCGACGCTGCGACTTGAGCATGAATATGCGGTTGTGAGCAAACAGGCAACAGAGTTCACTGTCGACCCCGCGCTTGCATCTCCATTTCTGTACCAGGCCATGACACCTTCGAGCATCAGCGCGGAGATCGCGGCGAAGTTTCACGTCACAGGACCGGTAGTTACTATTTCCACCGGCTGTACCGCTGGCATAGATGCCATCGCGCATGCCTTCGAGTGGATCCGCGATGGAGACGCTGAAATTGTGATCACTGGAGCTGCGGAAGCGGGAATTTGTGCTGTGAATATCGCTTCATTTGACGCAATTAAAGGAACATCGCCCAGCAATAATGAACCAAAGACGGCTTCTCGCCCCTTCGATAGTACGAGGAATGGCTTTGTGCTTGGAGAAGGCAGCGCATTCCTTATTCTGGAGTCGCTGGAGTCGGCCAGGAAGCGCCATGCGCCTATCATCTATGCAGAAATTAAAGGCTATGGGAGCGCTCTCAATGCCTATCATATGACAGGTCTCCAGCGCCATGGCCTGGATATGGTCCAGGCTATTGTCGCAGCCCTGGAGATGGCAGAAATTGCGCCAGATGACATACAGTATATTAATTCGCATGGATCTTCAACGCGCCAGAACGACATCCATGAAACTAACGCCTTTAAGGGGGTCTGGAACGAGCGCGCCTATAGCATCTCTATTAGCTCGATCAAATCGATGATTGGACACTCTTTGGGTGCTATCGGGGCGATAGAGGCCGCGGCCTGCGCCCTGGTTATCCAACGCGGAATTATTCCACCCACCATCAACTATCACACCCCCGATCCAGAATGCGATCTCGACTATGTTCCGAATGTTGCCAGAGAGCAAAACGTGAAGAACATCATATCCACTGCGAGCGGCTTTGGTGGCTTTCAATCCGCTCTTGTGCTCTCCTATTTTCCTGGAGAAGGTGATCTATATGCCTGAAGAAGCTGTTATAACAGGGATCGGCGTTATAACCCCCGCCGGTATAGGTTTGTCTGATTTCTGGGAAGGCATGGTCAGTGGACAGTCGTTCATATCGCCTATCACAAAATTTGATACAGCACGATTTAGCAGCAAGGTCGCTGGCATCGTAGAAGGGTTTGACCCCGAGGCTTTTCTGGACCCCCGCATCATTGTTCAGACCGATCGCTGGACACAATTTGATCTGGTCTGTGTAAAACAGGCCATTGCTGACGCGGGATTGCAGCTTCAGGATGAGAAGCCAGAAAAAATTGGCGCCGTCTTCGCGGCCGGGACCGGTGGCAATGAGTATGGGCAGCAGCAATTGCACATTTGTGGATCGCTAGGGCCAAAGCACGTGAGCGTCTATCTGTCCATCGCGTGGTTTTACGCTGCAAGTATAGGGCAAGTCTCTATTTATAACAACATTCATGGCTATGGGCGAAACATCTGCGCTGAAGCCGCTGGTGGCCTGATGGCCCTCGGCCATGCCGCCAGGATACTCTCACAAGCGACTTGCGATATTGTGATAGTCGGTGGATCTGAGGCTCCCTTAACGCCGTACACCTTTGCATCCCATCAAGCCTCGGGCCTCATTTCGTCCGAGAGCGGCCCCTATCCCTACCGCCCCTTTGATGCTACACGTTCAGGGCCGGTGGTCGGCGAAGGCGGGGCAGGCTTCTGCGTTGAGAGCAAGGAACATGCGCTGGAGCGCCACGCGCATGTCTACGCGGAGATCGCTGGCTGGGGACAATCATTTGATGGGGTGCTGACAGGTGAACCAGCCAGCGATGGGAAGGCCTATGGGCGTGCGATAGCGCGAGCACTACAAATGGCCCGGCTCCGTCCCACGGACATCGACTGGATTGTCTGCGATGGTCTGGGGACGCAGGGGGGAGATATATCTGAAGCGAGAGCGCTCCAGAGTGTATTTGGCGATGCTCTTGCCGGCATCCCGGCCTCCGCCCCAAAATCGATGATTGGACGCTTATTCAATGGGGGATCGACGGTAGACGTTGCTTCAGCACTGCTTGGCATGCAGAAAGATACCGTCTTACCGACGGTAGGGTTCGTGCAGTCCGATGCCAATTGCCGGCTGGATTGCGTCCCCAATCAAGCGCGATCCAAAAGCTTGCGCTACGTGCTCGTTGGAGCACGTGGATTTGGCGGCTTTAACTCGGCCATCATCTTGAAACGTCCTGCTTAGCGGTCACGGTTAATGGATTCATCTGCTAATAGCTGAAAGGAAACCTGTCTTGATTGCATCTATTCGTCGTTCCGAGGTAACACCATTGAAGCAAAATCGCGGGGGACGTTTGCACGTCCTGCTCAGCCCTAAGACAGTAGGAACGTCTGCTGGTTTCTTAGGGACATTTGCACTAGCTCCGGGCGAGGTCTTTTTGAACCACTACCATCCCTACAGTGAAGAATGCTTCTATGTCATTAAAGGTGAAGTCACCATTGAGAACGGCGAGCATACCATTCTCGCCCATGAAGGGACGGGCGTGTTTGTCCCTAAAAACGAACCTCACCGTCTGCGAAATACAGGAACAGAGGAGACGCTCCTGGTGTTTTTCTGTTCTCCCCTGGCTCCCTCGCCTGAACAGGGGCACGTCATGCTGGAGGAAGCATACACGCCAACTGGTGTGTGACACTTCAGCGGAACCAGCAGACAACTGGCGAATGTGTTAGAGGTTATCGGCCTGAAGGAAACAGTATGAACCTGGATTTAGCGGGCAAGCGAGCCCTCATTACCGAAGGGACTGATGGAGTTGGCGGAGCTATCGTGACGGCCCTGCTGCAACAAGGCGTCTCGGTAGCCGCTACGTATGCGTATGAGAGTGAAGCCGCCACTCGCTTAATTACGCAGCTAGAACAACAGAAGAACGGCAGTTTCGCGGTCTGTGCGGATGTAAGCGATGCGCAATCGGTCGCCGACCTGGTCACGCATGTTCGTCAGCGGTTCGGGCAGATCGATATTGTGGTAAACAACGCCTCCATCATTAGCCATGCCACCATTCGAGAATTGACGCTGCCGGTCTGGCAGCAAACCCTGAGTGCGAATCTTACCAGTGTTTACCTGCTCACGCAAGCTGTTCTCGATATGATGATGCCCGGGGGGTCGATTATCAATGTCTCCGCGTGCCTGGCAGCGGTAGGCATGAGAGGGAAATCGCATTATACCGCCGCCAAAGCAGGGGTGATTGGTCTCACCAGGTCCTTATGCAAGGAGCTGGGCGCCAACGGTATTCGGGTCAACGTTGTTGCACCTGGTGTCATTGGAGACGGGGAGCTAAGCGATCTTTCACCGGAGCAACGAGGGCGTTACGCCTACCTCGCCGCTCTGGGTCGGTTTGGGCAGCCTGAGGAAGTGGCTACCGTGGTCCTCTTCCTGGCAAGCGACTTATCCAGTTTTGTTACAGGGGCGACCATTCCTATTGATGGAGGCGTTGGAGGCATTGCAGCTCTGTAGCCTCTTTCAAAGAAGCGTACCGTCCTTTCAAATGTAAGGAGAAAATAAATATGGCAACCTATGTGTTAGTTTTCGGAAAATTGCACCGGATGGAGGATAAGGAAGTCTTCGAGAAAACCTTTGCCGATGTGAGCCAGAAGGTTCTCAGCACCACTGATGGTATTCTGCGGGATGAACTGGTGCAAGATACCAACGATCCCTACGCGTATATGCTGCTCAGTGAGTGGGAAGACAGGGACGCCTGGGCAAACTGGCAGGGTTCTCCGATTCACGAGGAGCAGGTGGGAGACTTGCAGAACTACTGGAAGGGCCAGGGGGTAAGAATTTTTAACACGGTGTACTGTGTTGAGCGAACACCGCTGAGTCGAGCCGTCTAAGAGCCTGAAAGTAGTCCAAGCAAAAGAAGAAGAGAGGAGACCCCTGCATGTTCCCACCCAAACTGGAAACCCCGGAGCTGGATAACTTACTACGGCCAGCCCATTTAGAGAATCCCCATCAGGTGTTCATGTATCTGCAAGAAAACGACGCGGTTCACTGGAACCCCAACCTCAATGGCTGGATGGTTTCGCGCTACGACGACGTGTTCGAGCTGCTCCAGGACCCCCGCTTGTCGTCGGCCGCGCCCTTTGGCTACATCTTTAAGCGTGCGCTATCAGACGAAGAACGGGCGGCCGCCAATTATATCCGCCCGTATGTTGAAATGTCGCTGCTGAATATGGACCCACCGGAGCAGAAGCGCCAGCGCACGATCCTGAGCCAGGCCTTTACGGCACGCAGACTTAAGCAGATGCGTGGGGGTATTGAGCAGATTGTCAACCGCACGGTGGATGAGATCGAGATGAACGGAGAGGTCGAATTGATTCAGCAGTTCGCCTTCCCTATCCTGTTCAGAATCATCTTTGAATTGCTGGGTATTCCAGCAGAGATGGAAGCAGAGGCAAGCGCGCTCTTTCATGAAGGTTCCAGCCTGGTGATCAAGTTCAACTCACTGGTTCGCCCTGAAGGCAGCCATCTCATCAAGTTCGCGACCAATTTGCAGCAGACGGAGAAGTTTCTGAAGCCGCTTGTGGAGCAGCGGCGCATCCACCCGACGGGAGACATCATCAGTTTAATGGTCGAGGCCGAGAAGAAGGGGGATTTAAGCGAGAAAGAGATTTATGTCCTCTGCTCCCAGCTAGTCTTCGCGGCACATGAGACAACAGCGAACGCGATCGGCACCGGGATGTTAATACTTCTGAGGCACCAGGAGCAACTGGCGAGCCTGCTCACGAACACCGAGAGCCTCAGCCTGGCCGTAGAGGAGATCCTGCGCTATGCCGCCCCAGGACAAATGCGTCCACGGATCGCGCGCGAAGACATGGAGATCAGGGGGACACACATTCAGAAGGGTGAACGCCTGTTTCTTATCCTGGCTGCCGCCAATTATGACGCAGGCCATTTCCATTGCCCTGAGCAACTGGACCTGGCGCGCCCCAAAGGGGACCATATCATGACCTTTGGCCATGGCATTCATTACTGTCTGGGAGCAGCCCTGGCGCGGATGGAATTGGAAATCGTCTTCCCCACATTGCTGCAGCGTCTGCCGGGACTCAGACTGGCGGTGCCTGAGGTAGAATGGCGTCCTAACTTTTTGCTGCGGGGCCTGGTCGCCTTGCCACTGAAATTCGATCCTCGTGTCTCAGCATCAAATGGGAACCAAGCGAAAGGCGCGTAAAGCGTTTTTCAAGCGTAAAATTAAGGAGTGATGAACGTGGAAGACATCCGGCACACGGCAGAACAGAATCCTGCGGTTATTGTTATCGGCGGCGGGCCAGCAGGAGCAAGTGCAGCGACCGTCCTGGCGCGGAAGGGCTATGCGGTGCTCCTTCTCGAAAAGCTGCGCTTCCCGCGCTTCCATATTGGCGAATCTCTACTGCCATTCATGGCCGGGCAGCTTGAGCGCATGGGCCTGCTCGGCAAAGTTGAGCAAAGCGGCTTTGTACGGAAGTTTGGCACCGAGTTCACCGGTGAAGATGGCAGCTTCAAACGCATAGATTTCACCTCTCAGGGGGCAGGGCGCAGGCTCAGCACCTTCCAGGTTGAGCGCGCGATCTTCGATAACATGCTGCTTGACCAGGCCAGGGAAGCGGGCGTCCATGTACTTGAAGAGGCGACGGTAACTCAGGTGCTGGTCGAGGGAGAGGCTGTCGTCGGTGTGCAGTATGTGTACCAGGGAGAGACGAGAGAGGTGAGAGCGCCATATGTGATCGACGGCAGCGGACGGGCGGGGAAGGTGGCCAGCCTCTTCCATCTGCGAAAATATAATCAGCGTCTGAGAAACGTCGCGGTCTTCACGTACTTCAAGAATCTCAATGAGGCGAACAATCCTGGTTGGCCTGGCGATACGATGCTTGGCTTCCATAAAGACGGCTGGATCTGGGCCATTCCTATTCATGAGGATACCATCAGCATCGGCGCGCTTACAACCTACGAGGTTATCAAGCAGGCTTCTAGTATAGAGGAGGTTTTCGAGGCCCACTATCCCCGTGTTCCGCGCATCGTCCAGCGTTTGCGCGGCGCCACGCAAGGCGCGCCCGTGCAGGCTGAGACAGATTACTGCTATCATTGCGAGAAGCTAGCAGGGCCGGGCTATATCATCGTTGGAGACGCCGGCTGTTTCGTGGACCCGATCTTTTCAGCAGGAGTGTATCTCTCCGTCATCTGTGGCATCAGGGCCGCGGAGACTATCGATACCATTTATCGCGGCCAGGCCCAGGCAGAGGAGGCGCTTGCTCAATATGAGCGGTTCTCCAAGACAGGGTATGATTGTAACTTCCGCCTGGCTTATGCCTTCTATGATTACGATCACGACTTCGCCAAATTCATCTGGAGTAATCGGGGTAAGTTTGAAGAGAAGCATATCTCGCGGGCAATCGGGGGCGACTTCTGGAATCCCTACAATTCGATCACGCGCTACCTGCGGAGCGAGAGAAAATGGGATACATTTGGGGAGTCTTTCGACTTTGCCTACGGGTGCCCGGTCTATCCTGAGATGGAAGCCAGGGAAGCGATGGAAGAGAGCTGGATGCCTCCTGCTGAGCCGGCGGTGTCCATACTCCCCACACGCTCTTGAACCAGGCACAGAACAAATCACATGCCAAGCTTATGACTTGCTAGCACCTACCAGGGTCGTCCCCAAGAAATTGTAATAGTATAAGGGACTTCTTTGCTTAACGGGAGCGGGTTCCAAAGAACCCGCTCCCATTTTTCCTCCCCAGGCACTGAGTTCTACCAGTTGAACAGATTGGGAGCATTTTATGCTGACCGGATACATCCTGCTTCAGCTCGTCTTTATCATTCTGGCGGTCCAACTCTGCGGCTTTCTGTGCCGTCTGGTGGGACAGCAATGGGTCATAGGGGAAATTCTAGCGGGCTTGATACTGGGGCCGTCCTTGCTTGGAAGCCTGTGGCCCGGTCTGAAGGAGCAGATCTTTGTAAGTAGCGCTCTACCGACCCTGCAGACGCTGGGAGATATCGGCCTGGTTCTGTATATGTTTTCACTAGGGACACGTCTGGATACAGGCTTGATGCAGAAGCAGAGTCGTAAGGCGCTCACAACGTCGTTGTCTGGCGTGCTGCTGCCGCTGGCGCTGGGGGGGACGCTGGCGTTTTTCCTGTATCCGAATTTCGCTGGGAACAAGGCCAATCTGCTCTCCTTCATGCTGATCGTAGGAACGTCGCTGTCGATTACAGCCTTTCCTGTGCTGGCACGCCTGCTGATGGAGAAACGGATGGTGAATACGCGTCTGGGGACACTCGCGCTGACCTGCGCCGTTGTCGACGATGTGATTGCCTGGTGTCTACTTGCACTGGTAATTGCGATCGCCCATGCGACGGGGCTGATTGCTGTCGCGTTGACGCTAGGAGCGGTGGTGATCTTCGCGCTGGTTATGTTTATGGTTGTGCGCCCTCTCTTGCTCTGGGCGGACCGGCATATCCGTTCGCAGCAGCTTATGATCGCGTTTACTATGGTAGGGTTGTTGTTGTCGGCGTATTTGACGAATGCGATTGGGATTCACCCGGTATTTGGAGCTTTCGTGATGGGGGTGATTCTGCCTCGGAGAGCCAGGTTTGTAGCGTACATCAGAAGCATTGATCAGGTGAATAACACCCTGTTTCTCCCGCTCTTCTTCGTCTATAGCGGCCTGCGTACGCAGATTGGTTTGATTAATACTCCCTGGCTCTGGTTCCTCTGCGTGCTGGCACTGATCATTGCTTGCGTGGGAAAGATCGGTGGAGTGACGCTATGCGCACGCTTCATGGGGGATTCGTGGAAAGAGGCATCAAGCCTGGGAGTGCTCATGAATACGCGTGGGCTGGTGGAGTTAATTGTGCTGAATATTGGTCTGAGTCTGGGTATACTCTCGCCTTCATTGTTCGCCATGCTGGTGATTATGGCCCTGGTGACGACGATGATGGCTTCGCCCCTTTTACACTGGCTGGGACATCGCCAGCCGCCCCCGGAGAATCTGGCGCTGGAAGGCGGCCTGGTACAGGCAAAGATTGAGGTTATTGATGAAGAGATGATCCGCTAATCAAGATATTCTTTGAGAGAGCGATTCGCCTGTGGCTGACGTAGCTTACGAATGGCTCTCTCCTCGATTTGACGTACCTGTTCTCGCGTCACTTTCAGCTTTTTCCCCACTTCCTCTAACGTGTGATCATGGCCTTCTATCATGCCGAAACGCAGCCCGATGATCTGCCTCTCATAGGCGGTAAGTTGCTCAAGTATCTTCCGAATCTTTTCCTGGAGCATGCGTTCATCGACGAGTTCCACTGGTCCGCGCTTGCGATTATCCTCGATGATATCACCAAGCGTGTCATCCTCTCCTTCGGAAAGCGGAGCATCCAACGAGAGGACTTTTTCAGTCCAGATCAGCAGTTGACTAACACGGTCTGCGGTTATCCCTAACCGCTGGCCGATACATTCACGGGATGGCTCTTGTCCCGATTCCTGGTAAAGCTGTCGCGCTATGCGTTTTACATGCCTGGCCTCCTCCATGATATGGTTAGGAAGATGCACTACGGGCGTGCCTTCCAGAATCGCGTGAATAATAGCTTGCTTAATCCACCACGTCCCATATGTAGAAAAACGGAAACCCCGCCTAAAATCATATTTAGCCACGGCCTGAATTAGCCCGATATTGCCCTCTTCGATCAGGTCTTCCAGGGTGAGTCCTTGTCCAATATATTTTTTAGCTATGCTTACCACTAATCGCAAGTTAGCCTCAATAAGGTGATTGCGAGCAGCCGTGTCTCCTTGCTCTGCGCGTTCCGCAAGGTACACTTCCTGTACCGCAGAGAGGAGAGGAATAGAGGAGAACTCCCGAAAATAAAGATGCAGGCTATCACTTTGCTCTAAACCACTGGCATCCATATCTTGTGCGCTTTCACGTTCTAATCCCGTTGACTCGTTCCGAACAGCATTATGCATTATGGTCCTCTCTATTTTCCTGGTAACAGGTATCGTTCTTCCCACGCTAAGCCGGCAGGCCCAACAGAACTGGACACAAACGGCTGTAGCTTCCCGCGATTGAGAATTGCCAGGCGATTACAAAGGGTTTGGGCCTCCTCCCAGTCGCATGTGGCCAGCACAATTGTTTTTCCAGACGTGCGGATCTGGTACAGATCGTGCCAGATAGCTTGCTGAGCCTGGCCGTCTATCCCCGCTGTAGGCTCATCAATATAGAGCAATGACGAGTCCGGTAAGAGGGCCCGAGCTATCGCCAGGCGGCACTTCATCGCACAGGAAAAGGCCTGCACACAAATATTGTCGTAAGACGCCAGTTGTACCTCGGCCAATGTTCTGGTGATGCGCTCCCTGTGTTGCCATGCCGGTAAGCCAAGCAAGTTGGCATGCAAGCGCAGGTGTTCATAGGCAGTGTGTACTTCGTCAGGTATATTTGGATCGGTTCGTGAAGCAACGCCAAAAAGATGCTGCATGGGGCGCCCTGGATTGGCAAGATCGTAACCCAGAACTTTAATCTTGCCACTACGCGGTACCATGCTGCCGCGCAGGAGGTTGATGATGGTAGTTTTGCCCGAACCAGGAGGTCCGAAGAGTCCGAAAATTTCGCCCTGCTCTACCACCAGAGAGAGACGATCAATCCCTGCGCCCCGGCATACGTCGATCATTTCGATGGCGGGTACGTGGCCGCTATCTGCTGTCCTCCCAGCACCTGGGATGGATACGTTTGTGGTCTTCCTTCCAGGAAAATGCATGATCTCTGTTTCCTCTCTCCCAAAGGTCTGACAAATGCCATGGCAGCCTTTGATATGCGAGCTTTCATGGGACGGGTACACATGACGACGAGCAGGATGATACTGAAGGTGAACAGAAAAAGAGAGAGTAGTGGAATGATGATAGTCCTGTCTCTTTGGAGCACGAAAGATGAGTAAACGGTCTATTGCATAGGGGATAGATTGCCAGCGTAAGAGAGCCAGTCTTCAGCCTCCCGATAGAGCTGTGCCACTCGTTCAGGCTGATCAGTGGAATACAGGTCGTCAGGCCTGATGGTATAACCAATCTTTTTTAGATTATATGCCGAAAAACGGTAGGCGGCAGGCCCTTGCTCCAATTCTTCCTGGTTCAGCTCAAAGTGGTCAGATGAATAGACAGGGACCGCCGTATCTTTCTCATAAACAGCATCGATCGTCAGTATGCGCCAGATGCCATCCCGTCTTTCGACACGCGAATAGAGTTGACAGTAAATCGTGACATCTACGAGGACGCCCCCGAGCTTCGCGCGCCTGATAATGAGCGTATTTGTTTCTGCAAGTGCTCGATCGCCTCGTACTTGAACCAGCGTCGGGTGCGTCATGTGCCTGATCTGCCAGCCTCCTTTGCCTGCCTCCATACGACGCGAGGCCTCGGCATACTCATCACCGGTACCCTCAAACCATCCCAGGCGAATAAGGGAGTCAGGATGATACGTAGAGCGCAGGCGTTCCCACTGTTGTTGGTCGCGGTAGAGCCGTTCGAACTGAATAAGGTCGGCGATGACGAGTTTATCGAGCATATCACCGGGGAGAGCATGTTCCTTCATCATCATACAGCAGCCCTGAGACGCTGATAGCCAGGTCTCTTCGTGAACAGGCACTGCCTCTCCTTTCATTAAGAACTACTTTTTTCATTTTATTGGTATGGCATACCTATCGCTAACCAGGTGAGTAAGCAGGTGGGTACATGCTGCAGGAATACTGCATGCAAAGGAGTCATGCATGTACCATCAGCAATGAAAATGAGGCATTTTCAGGAGAGGAAACCATATGTTCGAAGAACCGCTATCACGTCCATCCAGCATGGAACTGAAACGTGATGGCCATCGTCTTGTAGCGCACATGATAGTAGCTTCAAGAAATAGTAATTATAGGGAAAGGAATCAACAATGAGCATAATCCCAGAACAGAAAAACGTACTGACAGAAAACCCGCCAGCAGATCCAGTAGTACATGAAGCAGCACCACGGACAGGGCGGCGCGCTCGTCAGCCACTCTCTATCTTTGGGAGGATCACCTTCTGGACATCGATTGTAAGGGTGCTTGGCGGTGTAGGCGCTCTTGTACCATTTATGATCCTTGGCGGCCTGCCTCTGGATATCTTGATGATCACTGTATCTTCGCTGATAATTGTGGTTCTCATGTTCACCAGATTCCGCTGGGCTCCGCTGGTGAGTATCCCGCTGGCGGCACTCGTTCTCTACCTGACCTTCTCAGAGCCTTTTGCTCTTTTCGATCTGGCTAATCCGTACGGCCCCAATGGAGGGTTTGGTCTCTTCATCGCCGGTGTGGTAGCGTTTGCGCTTTCGCTGCTCGCGTTGGGAGGCAGTATCGGAGCCACGCTCGAGAACTATCGCCTGGTCCCCCGTTCACGCTGGCTTCCGGCAGCATTCGCGAGCCTGATTGTGGGCCTGATCATCGGAGCCACGTTCATTGGTTTCATCTCGCCACCCCCTGCCACCGCCACCGCCACTACCAATGGCGTGCCAACAATCCATATGGGAGCAGGTGGGTTCGACCATCCGTCCATTACTTTGTCCAAAGGCTCCAAACTCCTGCTGGTGGATGACAGCGCCGTGGTCCATGTGATCTTCAACGGGAGCTGGCAGAATAACACCCCTCGGGTAACGCAGGAGCCAGGCGCACCCGTAGTCAACGGCCTGACCTTGAGTAGCAATAGTGTCACCATTGGCCCCTTTAACCAGGCCGGGACCTATCACCTTTTATGCACCGTTCATAGAGGGATGAACCTCACCATTATTGTCCACTAGAGGACCAGCATGCCGGGGGCGAAGACCGCGAGAAGCCTCCTGGCATGCTTCTCAACACCGCCCATGCAGCCACCATCCCTGGCAAACTCGCCCCATTGAGGAATTTCTTAGAGGAGGTATTTCTGTGGCAAAGTTCGTTTTTATCAACATCCCATCGCAGTCGCATATTAACCCGACTCTGCCTTTAGTGCAAGAACTCGTAGCACGCGGTGAAGAGGTAACCTACTATCTGACCGATACGTTCAGACATACTATAGAAGCAACCGGGGCCACGTTTCGGCCCTATGAGTCGAAGATCGAACACATCAACAACGCCGCACGAAATGCCGGTAAGCCTATTGGTCTGCCAATGTATATGCTCGACGAAAGTCTTTTTGTCATACCACAGATAGTAGAGAGCATACGGACTGAACAGCCCGACTGCCTCGTCTATGATACGCTATGTTTGACTGGCCGGTTGATCGCAGAGATACTCCATATTCCTGCGGTGCATCATTGTATGATTCTACTGTTCAATAAAAAGCTCTCCCAGCTTTTCCAGGCAAAAATGTCGCAAGACTCCGCGGCTATGGAAACATTTCAAGCGTCAATGAGCAAATTATGTGCATTGTACAACGTACAGCCTTTCAACATTGAGAGTATTTTTACTCACCAGGAAGCTCTCAACATTGTCACTATTCCGCGGGCCTTTCAGGTCGATGGAGATGCCTTTGGTGAGCAGTACCGCTTTGTTGGGCCTGCCATTGCCCCCAGAAAAGAGGATATCGAATTCCCCTTTGAACTGCTCGAAGAACAGCCTGTGATCTATATCTCTCTTGGGACCGTCTTTAATGATCGACCTGACTTTTTCAACCTATGCTTCACAGCCTTTGCCGGTACGCCCTGGAAGGTCGTTATGTCGATAGGAAATACTGTTGATCAGAAGAAACTGGACCCTATCCCCGGCAATTTTGTCGTGCGGACGTATGTTCCTCAGCTTGAGGTGCTGAAATATACAAGGATATGCGTTACTCATGGCGGCATGACTACCATCATGGAAGCACTCGCGCAAGCAGTGCCGCTGGTAGTCACTCCTCTTCCGGTATCAGACATCGCGGTGAATGCCAGGCGCGTGGCAGAGCTGGGATTGGGCGTCATGCTCAGTCAAGAAGCACTCACAGCAGAGTCGCTTCGAGATGCCGTTTCGCGCATCAGTGATGATCCTGCATTTAATGCTCGCACCCTCCAGATGCAAAACGAGATACGCAACGCTGGTGGCTATACACGGACTGCTGACATGTTGCAGGAGTTTGTCAAACTGCCTATCTAGCCAGAGAAACCTGTATCTCCCCAACTAAGCCTGCCGCCATCACAGCGCTGATCCTGGTTGTCGACAGGGGATACCAGGGAGCATGGCTCTCACCAAAGAAGGAGGAATAGTGCATGAACCAGACACAGAAACACACACCCGGATACGACGAGACGACGCCAGTGCTGATCGTGGGCGGTAGCCTGGTTGGCCTGTCCATGTCTCTCTTCCTCTCATGGCACGGCGTCCCTTCTCTGCTGATAGAACGCCATGCCGGGGTCTCGCCGCATCCGCGTGCCTTCAACTTCAATATGCGCACAATGGAACTGTTCCGCATGGTCGGAGCAGAAGAAGCCGTTCGTCAAAAGGCGCCTCCGCACTTTCAGAATAGCGGTATTTTGCGGGCAGAGAGCCTGGTAGGCCGGGAGCTTGAGTGGGTCACGCAAGATACCACAGCGAGCGATCTTAGCCTCGTTTCTGGTTGTATCATCGGCCAGGATGTGCTGGAGCCAGTTCTACGAGCACGTGCGGAGGAATTGGGCAGTGATCTGCGCTTCCATACAGAGCTGGTCTCGTTTGAGCAGGACGCCGACGGGGTCAGCGCCGTGATCCGGGACCGCACGACCGGAGTTGAGAGCAACGTGCGCGCGCGCTACCTGGTCGCCGCCGATGGCGGCCGCGGCACTATTCGCCAGTGCCTTGGTACGAAAATCCAGGGGCCCGGCTCTTTTGGACAGCGGATCAGCATCCTCTTCTCAGCAGACATGCAGGGTCCACTCCGTGGCCGCCGGGTTGCCGTCTGCTTTGTACACAATCCAGAGGTACGCAAGGGCACATCCCTTGTGTTCGCTCGCAACGGCCAGGGTTTTGCGTTGTTTACATCCTATTACCCGGAAAAGGGGGAGCAGGAAAAAGATTTCGCGGGGGAATATGGTATTGAGCTGGTGCGTGGGGCCGTCGGCATACCCGATCTACCCGTCGAAATCATAAATGTAAGTCCCTGGGAAGTCGCAGCCTCGGTCGCTGAGCATTTCCAGCAGGGCAAAGTATTCCTCGTCGGTGATGCGGCCCATGTCATTCCGCCAGCCGGCGCCTTTGGCGCCAGCACCGGCATCGCCGATGCGTATAACCTGGCCTGGAAGCTGGGCCTGGTCCTCAAGGGCGTTGCCAATCCTGATCTACTGTTGACGTACACAGAGGAACGGCAGCCAGTTGGACGGCACACAATGGAGCAGGCTTTCTTTATGTTTAAGAGCTTCTCGCCCTCGCCTGCGACGAACAAAAACCCTCCCTCGATCCTACCCTATGATGCGACTGCTTTCGGTTATTGCTACTACTCGGCAACTCTCCCAGCCAAACACGGAGATGACGAATGGTATGAGGACCCAACTCACCCGACAGGACGCCCCGGCACTCATGCTGCGCATGTGATCCTGGAGAGAAATGGTGAGCTGTCTTCGACACTCGATCTGTTTGGTCGCCACTGCGTTCTGTTCGCTGGCGTAGAGGGAGAGATCTGGTGCGATGCAGCCCGGCGCGTAGCTGAGCAGCTTGGCCTCCCTCTGGACGCCTACCGCATTGGAGATCCGGGAGATTTCGCCGATCCTCATGGGCGTTTTTTGGAAGCGTATGGAATCAGGTCCGATGGAGCGGTGCTTGTGCGCCCGGACGGCTTTGTAGGATGGCGATCAGAGGTGGCCGACACCCAGCCGGAGTGGGCGTGCGAGCAAGGCCTCTTGCATATGTTAGCCCGGTCATCGGAATAGAAAGGCATCAACAATGAGCATCGTAACTAAAGAGAAAAAAGAAGCGGCAACCATGGAAGCAACACCGCAGAGAGGCCTGTTTGCTCGTCAACCACTCTCTGTCTTTGGCAAAATCACCCTCTGGACATCCGTTGTGAGGTTCCTTGGCGGCGTGGCAGGTCTTATACCATTCATACTTGCCGCCACCATAAGTTCGGAGATCTTGACGATCACGCTGTGCTCGCTGGCTGTCATTGTGCTCCTGATGGCAAAATTACGCTGGGCGCCGCTGGTGACTATTGTGCTGGAGGTATACATCATCTATGTAACCTTCACAACTCCCGAAACCCTTTACAATCTGTCCCATCCCTATGCTCCAAGCGACGGGATTGCGCTCTTCATCACCAGCGTGGTGGCCTTTACGTTTTCGCTACTCGTGTTGGGAGGCAGTATCGGAGCCACGATCGAGAACTATCGTCCGACCTCGCGCTGGCTTCCTGCAATATTCGTCAGCATGATTGCAGGCATGATCATCGGAGCCCTATTCATTGGCTTCATCGCGCAAAGGGCATGAATCTCACCATTATTGTCCATTAGAGGACCAGCGCGCCGGGGGGCGAAGGC
>JALYTT010000723.1 GCA_030854145.1 Chloroflexota bacterium
CGAATGAAACGAGATTCTGTGAATAGTGTGTTGTATCCAACACGAAGGAGTAAAGTATCATGACAGGCACCATCTCTCTCCCTCTCTCCTCGGCCTCTATCGTCGAGCAGTACCTCGCGTTCTTCCGCGCACGCGGCCACATGGAGCTACCCGGCAGCCCGCTCGTCGTTTCCGGCAGCAGCACCTCGTTTGTGATCGCGGGCATGCAACCGCTGCTACCCTACCTGCGTGGAGCCGAGGTGCCGCCAGCGCCCCGGCTCACCGCATTTCAACGCTGCCTGCGCACTGTCGATGTCGAGGACCTGGGCCTCAATGGGCGCAACTTGACGCTGTTCCAGATGCTGGGCAACTGGTCCATCGCCGATTATGGCAAGCGCGAGGCCATCGAGATGGCGCGCGACTTCCTGCGGCATGTCCTCAATCTGGATTGGGAGACGCTCTGGGTCACGACCTTCGCGGGCGACCCCGCATCTGGCCTGCCGCCGGACGATGTGGCGGTTGCTGAGTGGCAGCGCGTTGGTATGCCGGTTGAGCGACTCGTTCCGCTGGGCACGGATGACAATCTGTGGACCATGGGTGGTCCCGGCCCCTGCGGCCCCTGTACGGAGATCTTCGTAGATCGTGGCGAGGCTCTCGGTTGTGGCCAACCAACCTGCCGGCCCGGCTGCGCGTGCGAGCGCTTCCTGGAGATCTGGAACCTGGTCTTTATCGAGTTCGAGCGCCTGCCCGGCGGTGGTCTTGAGCGCCTGCCCTACTTGAGCATCGATACCGGTATGGGCCTTGAGCGGATCGCCACCATCCTGCAAGGGGCGGAGTCGGGCTTCTCGATCGACCTCTTTCTGCCCGCGCGCCGCTTCCTGGCGGAACTGGCGCCTCCGGGGATAGCGGGCGGAGGTTCTCTTGAGGAGCGAGCGCGGCGCATGATCGTAGATCACACGCGGGCGGCGCTCTTTGTGGGCCTGGCCGGCGTCGTGCCGGGGCGCGAGGGACGCAGCTCGGTGCTGCGCAGACTCATCCGGCGTGCCGCGCGCCAGTGCCGCCTGCTAGGCATCGAGCGCCCCTTCCTGGGCGAACTCGTTATGCCGCTCGTCGAGAGCCATCATGAGCTGCTCACACCAGAAGAGCGGGAGCTGGCTCCCGCGCTCGTAGGCGTCATCACAGAAGAAGAGGAGCGCTTTGCGCACGTGCTGACTCAGAGCCTGCGCTACCTGGCGCAATTGCAGCCCGACAGCCGTGGCCTGGTCCCTGGTGCCATCCTCTTCGACCTGCACGCGTCACGGGGCTTCCCCGCGGACCTCGCGGCCGAAATCCTGGCGGAACGTGGCCTCACGGTGGACTGGTCCACTTATGACCGCGCGCTGGCAGAGCATCGCGAAGTCAGTCGCGCCAGCGTGGAGCACCGCTTTCACGGCACACCAACTCAGTAGCAGGCTGCTTGTGGTTAATGGACAAGCGACTTATATGTTAACCACAAGCGGCTCGTCCTTGTGATTTATCACGTGGGGGGGCTGACATGTCGTCGGGCTTGCCCCGCGTGATAAGCACGCAGCTACGAAGGAACAGCGGCTTTGAGGTTGAGGGGACAATACTTGCTGCATCCTCTTGCCAGGAGCCTTCCATTCCTGTAGGATGATCTTACGAAAATACTGCTAACAATCCCAAGACCAACCTCTCATGAAAGGAGCGTCCCATGAACGAACAGGCAGTACTCGCCGCTATCCAGCAGGGCTATGTGCCTCCTGGCTGGCGCGTCTGGCGCACCAGTGCAAGCTACTTTATCAAGCAGGCTATCGCATATATCGTCATTGCTCTTCTATGCGCCGGGGGTCTGATCTATATGAGCCGCGCCAATTTCGTCTTCGTGCCTGGATACAGTTCGGACCAGCCACTCTCCTCATCCGAATTTCTGTTCTGGCACATAACGGACCTGACTATTCTCGCCCTGCTTGTGCTCATTCTTGCGTGGGCTGCGCTCAAAAACTTTCTCGACTCACGTACGGCGCAGAACCAGGTCTGCGTCGTGATGCCCGATGGCTTTGTAGTGCATCGTGGCTCAGCGACGCAGTCGGTGGCCTACGGGAATATCGCTAAAATGGTGGTGACTGTCAGCCGCTCCGGTAGCGCCACCCTGTCCATCAAAAGATTGGATGCGGCAAAAGGCGTGCAAATTCGCCTCGACTCAAGATTCGGCAACCCGAAACCCATCGTCGAAGAAATTATGCTCGCCCGCCGTCGCTACGCCAGCATGATGATGCAACAGCAGCAGGCCCGTACATAATGCGTGAGGGCGTCTCGTAGCGCGTGGCTTGCCTCGCCGTTCCCGTGGCAAC
>JALYTT010000027.1 GCA_030854145.1 Chloroflexota bacterium
GCGTATGGCCGAGCAAGCTTCCAGACGCTACGCAAGCGGGTCTTGCGATGCGCTTAGCCAGAGCGCTCCAAGTGGACATGTTCTCGATTCATCAAAAGTTCGGGAGACCCCTCCTGTTCGTCAAAGAAAGTGGACGGAGATGATATGAATTTTGTCCACTAGAGACAGAGACGCTCGTGCGAGATAGTCAGAATAGACTTAGCAGTGTTATACTAGGGGGTATCGTTCGCCGGTTGTGTAGAATGCCGTCAATCCTGGCCTCACTTCGCATAGAGAGGGAAAAGGGATACGGTAAATATCGTTATTATCAGCGTTGTTAAGAGTATGAGTTGTATTGGGACTGCCGGGCACGTCGATCATGGCAAATCGACGCTTGTCAAGGCATTGACAGGTATCGACCCTGACCGCCTGGCGGAAGAAAAAGCACGGGGCATGACGATTGACCTCGGCTTTGCCTGGCTGACGCTGCCGGGAGGGCGCGAGGTCAGCATCGTCGATGTGCCAGGTCATGAGAGCTTCATCAAGAATATGCTCGCCGGCGTTGGTGGCATCGACGCGGCGCTGCTGGTTGTGGCCGCCGATGAAGGCATTATGCCGCAGACGCGCGAACACCTGGCGATCCTTGATCTGCTGCGTGTGCGCGGTGGCGTGGTGGCGCTCACCAAAATGGACCTTGTTGACGAGGAGTGGCTGGAACTGGTGCGTGAGGAGGTCACAGAGCAACTGAAATCGACCACGCTGGAGGGGGTCGCGATCATCCCGGTGTCGGCATACAGCGGTGAGGGACTGCCGGAGCTGCTTGCGCAGTTGGAGCGCGTGCTGGCTGACGCCCAGGAGCGCCAGGATAGCGCGCATCCGCGCCTGCCTGTGGATCGTGTCTTTAGTATGACAGGCTTTGGCACGATTGTCACCGGCACATTGCTCGATGGCACATTCAAGACAGGGCAGGAGGTGGAGGTGTTGCCACAGGGTTTGAAGACGCGCCTGCGCTCACTCCAGACGCACCGCCAACAGGTGGATGTGGCGCGGCCGGGTAGTCGGGTGGCGTTGAACCTGGCGAACGTGGCGCGCAGCGATCTCCAGCGAGGCAGTGTGGTTACCCTGCCGGGCCAGTTGCGCTCGACACTGTTGATCGATGCCCGCATCCAACTCCTGGCCGATGCCGCTCGATCGCTTGAGCACAATACGCTTGTGGACTTCTACAGTGGCTCGCAAGAGGTACCGGCTCGCGTGCGACTGCTCGACGTAGAAGAGCTACAACCGGGCCAGAGCGCCTGGGCGCAGTTGCGCCTGAGTCGGCCGGCAGTGGTCGCGCGGCGCGATCGCTTTATCCTGCGCATACCATCGCCGAGCATGACCATCGGCGGCGGCGAGGTGCTTGATGCGCACCCGCGCTATCACCGCCGCTTCCAGCAGAACGTGCTTGCCAGCATGGAGACATTGGAGCGCGGCTCGCCAGAGGAGCTGGTGCTGGCGGCGCTGTCTCGCAGGCGCGCAGCAGGCGGCGCAACCGGCAATCGTATACAGCCAGGCCTGATAGGCTTTGAGCTGGCGGAGATCGCACAGCAGTGTAATCTGCCCCAGGATGTGACGCGGCAGACACTGGAGACGTTGTTATCAGAAGAACGCGTGCGGCGCCTGGGTGCATACTGGTACGCGCACACCGTATGGGAGGCGCTGGTGGACGAGGCCGTGCGCCTGGTGGCAGAGCAGCATCAGCACTATCCTTTGCGCAGCGGCCTCTCCAAAGAGGCCTGGCGTTCGCGCCTGAACTTAGCACCGAAGATGGCAGCCGAGGTGTTTTCGGCATTGCAGGTAGAAGGGAGGTTGGTCGAGGCAGCAGCGATTACTGGAGGCTTAATTCGTCTACCCAACTTTGTGCCAACATTTACTGAGACCCAGCAAAAACAGGTTGAGCGCCTGCTCCAGCAGTTTCGCGAGAGCGCGTGGATGCCACCGGGGCGACCGGAGGTCGAGGCGCTGGTAGGAGCCGAAGTTCTGGGTGCTCTGATCGACCAGGGTCGACTGGTGAAGCTCAACGATGGAGTACTTTTTCTGCGTGAAACCTATGATGAGGCCCTGACCGGGTTGGTAGGCTATCTGCGCGAGCATGGCACGATCACGGTGGCGGAGGCGCGGGATGTGCTAGGCACAACGCGGAAATATGTCCTACCGCTCTTAGAACATATGGATGAGCAACGCATCACTCGTCGTCGCGGTGACGAACGGGTTCTGATCGGTGCCCCGGCCGGCAATCAGGGAAAGGCGTGAGGTATCTCACAAATAGGCAGTTCCCAACAGGGGTAGAATGCGCTACAATAGGGAGCGCTATTGTAATCTATCGGGTAACCTGCGTTTATCGTCCATGTAGGGGCAATTTCGAGGCAATCGAGGCAATCCCCTGATTGCTCTGTTTTAAAGGGCGCCCGCAGAGGGCGTCCAGACCCTGGCTTGAGGTCGTATGGTCAAAGCGGAGAGCTATGCAAATCGAAGTTCTGGGTGAGCGTTACCAGCTCCAGGAGTCCATTGGTCGGGGGGGCATGGCGACAATTTATCGCGGGCGCGATCTGCGTATGGATCGCGTGGTGGCTATCAAGGTCCTGCGCGAGGTCTATAGCACCGACCCAAAATTTGTGACGCGCTTTCAACGCGAGGCGAAGGCGGCGTCCGCCTTGCAGCATCCTAATATCGTCCAGGTCTATGACTACGGGCAGACCGAAGGCAATTATTTTATTGTCATGGAATGCATCGAGGGAACAGACCTGCGCCGCTACCTGCGCTCACGTGGCTTACTTGATATCGATCGCGCGATCATTATCGCCCATGATGTGGCTCTTGGTCTGGGGGCCGCGCATCGCCGGGGTATCGTCCATCGCGATGTGAAACCGCAAAACATCCTCGTCGGACGCGATGGCTCGATTAAGCTCACAGACTTCGGCATTGCCAGTGTCTATAAAGATATCAATGCCGAGCGCCTGACCACCACGGGCATGACCCTGGGCACTGTGCAGTACTACGCGCCCGAACAGGCGCAGGGTGAAATCGTCAGTCCCGCGGCCGATGTCTACGCTCTGGGCATCGTGATCTACGAGATGCTCACGGGGCGCACGCCTTTCGACGGGGATACACCCGTCGCGGTGGCTATGCAGCATATCCAGGATCTGCCGGTGCCACCGAGCCAGTTGAACCCGAATATCCCCCCGGCCCTGGAAGATATCATTATGCGCTGCCTGGAGAAGATTCCTGAGATGCGCTATCGCGACGGTAGCACACTGGCGCGAGCGCTGGAGAACCTGGGCGAGGCCGAACTGAGTGGCGATGGTCTGCCCACCAGCGCTACTCCAGGCACGACACCGGCCCCAGTCCCTGCATACGGGCAACGTGTGTCTGGCGCTGCCGGGGCAGTGAGCGATCCCGCGACGGTTGCGTGGGAGCAGGGTGGACGGCGCACATCAACCTCGTCTCCACAGCCTGGAGCGCCCGTTGCGCCTTTCGCTGGCGGTATGGTTGAGCAACACTATCCTCCCCAGGCTATGTATGGAGGGGCGGCGTTAATTGATTCGGGCACCACCCGGCCTTTCCAGCGCGGGGCTATGCAAGACGGGGGACGAGACTCACGCTTTGCCAGCATTATGACCGCACTTATCTTTCTGGCAACATTGCTTTTGCTAGGCTTTAGCGTGTACCTGGCGTCGGTGCTTGGTTACGTCAGATTACCCTTCTCGTCAGGCACGGCGGCTACGTCTACTGCCGCCCCACCCGGCATTCCTGTGCCCAACCTGATTGGTCTGAGCTATCAAGAAGCGCAGACGCGGGCCACAAACGCGGGCTTTGTGCTGCAGGTGAACAATGGCCTCACTGCCGGCTATGTTCAGAACCAGTGGCCCGCTCCCGCTGGCTATGCGGCCAAAGGGTCAACAATTCTGGTCAATCTCCAACCGGGGCCGCTGAAGGTGATCGTGCCCGCCGGGCTTGTTGGCAATACGCTCTCCGGGGCGGAGGCGATTCTCAACAGCGAGCATATTCACTTCGTCATCCAACCGGCCGGCAACGATCCAACGAAGCCCGCCAACTATGTATCCAGGGTCGGCCCCGCCAGCGGCCATGAACTGCCGCCAGGCCAGAACGTGGTCCTGTACGTGACGAACCTGACGAACGGCACGTCGCCCACGGTCTCGCCCGGTGTATCACCCACGGTCTCGCCCGGCGTGTCGCCGACAACAGCCAGACCAACGCCGACGCCGACAACGGCCAGACCGACGGCAACGCCGACAACGGCGCCAACCGCAACCCCTACGACTCCTGCGGTGACGCCGACGAAGACGCCGTGAAAAGGTTGGTTGCGGCCTTTCAAAGATGTCCGACTGGTTGAGAAGAAAGCGCACGAGACGTAGGGGCTTGTCAACGGCGCCCCTACGGGAGGCGAATCAGCCGTAGATTGCGGTTATTGCGTTGTATGATACACTTCTATGAAGCGTGAGCATGGCCTCGCGCTTCTATAATCTTCTGATCAGGCAAAGAAGCGAGGGGCAACATATGTCAGAGCCGCAAGATCAGGCCAGCATTGATAGTATCCTGGCGCGCATTGAAGCAGAGCATGTCCGCTTTGTCAACCTGGAATTTACTGATGTGGTGGGGATGGCGAAGTGCGTTACGATTCCTGTGGAGCAGTTCCCTGATTGCCTCACCTATGGCAAGTGGTTTGATGGTTCCTCGATCGAGGCTTTCGCGCGTATTGTCGAGAGCGATATGTATCTCTACCCCGACCCGCGCACCTTTGCAATCCTGCCGAACAGGGTTCGGCCGCACCCGGTGACGCAGCGGCTCCCCTCGGAGATAGTGGGTGGCGTGGACGACGAGGATGTTGTCGCGCGTGTGATCTGCGATGTGTATACCCCTGAAGGTGAGCGCTTCGATGGCGACCCGCGCGCCACCCTGCTGCGTTCGCTCGACATGGCGCGCTCGCTGGGCTACCAGTTCCAGGTGGCCCCCGAACTGGAATTCTTCCTGTTGCTCTTTGAAGATCGCCTGCCTACTCCCCTGCCCCATGATCGCGGTGGCTATTTTGACCTCTCCACCGATCTAGCGGCCAGTGTGCGCCGTCAGATGGTGCAGGCCTTGCAGCAGATGGGCATCGTGATCGAGGCCAGCCATCACGAGGTGGCGGCTGGTCAGCACGAGCTGGACTTCGAGGCCAACGATGCGCTATATATCGCAGACGGCTTGATGACGGCGAAATATGTCCTCAAAGCTATTGCCGCCCAGCACGGCCTGTACGCGACCTTCCTGCCAAAGCCGTTCTATGGCGTCAGTGGCAACGGACTGCATACGCACCAGCAGTTGCTGAGCGTCGCGACGCGTCAGAACGTCTTCGTCGATGAGCAGGGCGAGTACGGGCTTTCGAAGCTGGGTTGCTACTTTATCGCGGGCCAACTGGCGCACGCGCGAGCCATGTGTGCCATCCTGGCCCCGCTGGTGAACTCCTATAAGCGCCTGGTGGCAGGCTACGAGGCCCCAGTCTACGTCAACTGGGGTCGTGTGAACCGCGAGGCGCTGATCCGTGTACCTCGCCCCAGTGCCAATCGCCGCCAGTCATCGGCGCGCATCGAACTGCGTTGCTGCGACCCAAGCTGCAACCCCTACCTGGCCCTGGCCGTCATGCTGCGCGCGGGCCTTGACGGCATTCAGCGCAAGCTCCCCCTACCCCCGGCGATGGATGAGAGCCTCTTCTTACGCGACGAAAGCGAGCGGCTACACACACGCTCCCAGTTGCTCCCCGCTACTCTTGGCGAGGCCCTGGAGGACTTACGCGAAGATACGCTGATCCGCGAAACCCTCGGCGACTCCATCTACGAGGGTTTCATCGAGGCCAAAACTATTGAATGGACCGAGTATCGCAAACAGGTGCATACCTGGGAGATCGAGCGCTACCTGCCCATATTCTAGATACAAATAATTGCAAGGAGGCAGAATTTATGTCAACACCAGTGGATCAGAACGCAGGTGAAGGTATCTATTTCAACGATGGGGAGAACGCTACAGAGATGGCGCGCCTGATGCTGCAAGATCGCCTTGTGACTATGAGCATGGGGGGTATTCTCCCTGAGCGGACCGATGCGCTGCCGCGTGCCAGTCGGGTGCTGGACCTGGGCTGTGGTCCGGGCGGCTGGGTACTCGATGTGGCCTTTGCATATCCCCAGAGTGAGGTCATAGGCGTTGACAGCAGTAATACAGTGATCGAGTATGCGCGCGCTCAGGCCTGGACGCGTGGATTGCATAACGCCAGCTTCCAGGTGAAGAACATTCTGAAGCCGCTCGACTTCCCTGACGCATCCTTCGATCTGGTGAATGCACGCATGATCTTCAGCTTTGTGCCCGCGGCGCTGTGGCCCGCATTGCTGGCAGAATGCAAGCGTCTCCTGCGCCCGGGAGGCACCATTCGCCTGACCGAGGGGGAGATGCCCATTTCGAATAGTGAGTCGCTGGAGAAAATGAGCGGGCTGATCACTCAGGCGCTGAAGATGGTCAAGCAGAGTTTCTCGCCAGACGGACGGCATATTGGGATCACCCCCATGTTAGGGCGTCTCCTGCGCGACGCGGGCTATACGGATATTCAGAAAAAGGCCTATGCCGCTGAATCTTCAGCGGGGACCGAGTTACGCGAAGGTTTTTACCAGGATGTGATGGCAGGATACAAGCTTGTCCAGCCTGTACTGGTCGGCCTGAACCTCGTTTCGCAGGAAGAGGTAGATGATCTCTACCAGCGCATGCTGGCAGAGATCATGCTCGATGATTTCTGCGAGATGATGTTCTTGCTCACCGCCTGGGGACGGAAGTAAGCATTGATCTCAGCCCTCCACCTCAATGGCCGCCTCTATATCGTTATCGGTAAATATATGGGTCTGGTCCCAGTCCTCGTTGGGGATCGCGAGTAGCGCCTGTTGGAACAGTTCGGCATGGTAGGCGATCACCTGGGGGCCGACCTGGCGGGTGCGCTGCTGGTCGCGCTCCAGGCATAGCTCCGCTGGGATATTGAAGACGAGCAGGCAGGCCAGGTAGCCATGCCGGCGCGCGATCTCCCAGAGACGGCGGCGCGCATCCGGCCGCAGCGCGGTGCTATCGGCGACGGTAAAGCGCCCGTTGAACAGGCGCTTGTTGATGATATAGTAGAAGAGATCGAACGTGTCCAGGTTGGCCTGCTGGTTGTTCGGATCGTCGCAGATGAGCTCACGGCAGTGGTCGGAAGAAACGATGGTCGTTGGGGTCGCGCCGAAGTGCTGGGCCGCGAAGGTGCTTTTCCCAGAACCTGCCGACCCACAGAGGACCAGCAGCGTTCTGCGAGGAACGCGCATGTTGACTGGCATACTCTCCCCTCTCTCCGTGGGCATTGATATGCCTGCTCTCCTTTGATATAATGCCCGTGCAACGATGTTTTATGCATTCTGTCTGGCGTAGGGATGCGGTGAATCGCTGAGAGGGCGCTCATTCAGTCTCCTGGGAGACGAGATCCACAGGAGTAACCTCTATTGATATCTTACAATGTAATGCCCTCATTATGCGATGTACCGTACCTTCTACCTATCATAGAATATGCTAACTACTATAGGGTGTCCCTGCGGGGAGCCTGGGTGAGCATAGATCACCTGTCGAGTGAGGAGGCCGATGTGTCTGTTGAGATGCAGCTTACAACTACCGAGGTCCGTACACGTTTTCTAGATTTCTTTGCCAGTAAAGGGCACCTCAAGATGCCCAGTTCGTCGCTTGTGCCGCGCAACGATCCGACTGTGCTGCTGACAACCGCGGGTATGCAACAGATGATCCCCTATTTTCTGGGGCGCGAGGCTCCCCCAGCCCTGCGGCTTACCTCTGCACAAAAGTGCTTCCGCACGACCGACATCGACAAGGTGGGCAATGAGCGCACTCTGACCTTCTTCGAGATGCTGGGGAACTTCTCCGTGGGCGACTATTTCAAGCGCGAGGCCATCCAGTTCGCCTGGGATTTCCTGACGCAGGTGGTGAAGTTGCCCGCCGAACGCCTGCATCCGACCGTTCACCCCGAGGATCACGAGGCGCCCGCCTACTGGATCGAGACGACGGGCATCGCCGACGAGGCTATTACGCGGCTGGAGGACAACTGGTGGGGGCCGCCGGGCGCCTCTGGCCCCTGTGGACCCGACTCCGAGATCTACTACGACCGGGGCGTGGAGCACGGTTGCGGTCAAGCGGACTGCCGGCCTGGCTGCGAATGCGAGCGCTTCCTCGAAATCTGGAACCTGGTCTTTATGCAGTTCTACCAGGATCTGGATGGCACGCGCACGCCGCTACCGCGCCAGAATATCGATACCGGTCTGGGGTTGGAGCGGCTGACGATGCTCCTGCAAGGCAAAGAGTCGGTCTTCGAGACTGACATCTTCCGCGCGATTATCGACCGCTTCGCCGCCCTGGCTGGCACGAGCTATGGCCGCGATCCCAGGACCGATACCTCGCTGCGCGTAATCGCCGATCACGGGCGCGCGCTGGTCTTCCTGGCCGCTGATGGGGTGCTGCCGAGCAACGAGGGTCGGGGCTACATCTTCAGGCGCGTCCTGCGCCGCGCGGTCAGGCATGGCAAACTGCTCGGCCTGGATAAGCCCTTCCTGGCCGAGGCCGCCGACACCGTGATCGATCTGATGCGCGGCCACTATACCGAGCTGGGCACGCAGCGCGACCGCATCGTGGAGATTCTGAGCCTGGAAGAGAAGAAGTTTGGCCAGACCCTGAACACAGGTCTAAGCCTGCTTACCAGCCTGCTGGAGAGCCTGCGGCAGCGTGGCCAGAGCACGATTCCGGGTGAAGAGGCCTTTAAACTCTACGACACGCACGGCTTCCCGCTGGAACTGACGCAGGAGATTGCTGCCGAGCAGGGCTTCCAGGTTGATGCGGCGAGCTTTGAGCAGGCCATGCTGCGCCAGCAGGAGCGCAGCCGCGCTGCCAGCACATTCACCCAGCTTCGCGATGACCAGGCGCTGGCCGATATCCTCAAGCGCGTGGGTCCAACCGAGTTTCTGGGCTACCAGGGCGTGGCCGCTAGCGCCAGGGTCGTTGGCCTTGTGGTAGACGGCGAAGAGGTGCAGAGCATCAGCGCGCCGCAGCGGGCGCTGGTGATCCTTGACGCGACGCCCTTCTACGCCGAGAGCGGGGGCCAGGTTGGTGACCAGGGCACGATCAGTGGGCCTATGGGCGTCTTCCAGGTGGCGGATACGCAGCGTCCCCTCAAGGGCTTGATTGTCCACTATGGAGAGGTCAGCGAGGGGTACACGCGCGTCGGCGACAGCGTGCAGAGCAGCGTGATCAGCCAGCGGCGCGAAGACATCATGCGCAACCACAGCGCGACCCACCTGCTGCACAAGGCTTTGCGCGACCTGTTAGGTCCGCAGACCGAGCAGCGTGGCTCGCTGGTGGAGGCCGAGCGCCTGCGTTTCGACTTCACCTCGGCGCGTCCGCTCACGTCTTCAGAACTGGCGCAGGTGGATGAGCAGATCAATCGCTGGATTCGGGCCGATTTTCCCGTTCATACGACTATTATGCCTCTCGAAGAGGCCATGACGACGGGCGCTATGGCCCTCTTCGGCGAGAAGTACGATGCGCAGGTGCGCGTTGTCTGGATGGGGAACAGCAGAGAGTTATGCGGCGGCACGCACTGCGCGGCGACCGGGCAGATCGGCCTGTACATCACTGTGCAGGAGACGAGCATTGCCGCCGGCATCCGGCGCATCGAGGCGCTGAGCGGGCGTGGGGCGGAGGCCTACCTGCGCCGTCGCAGCGCGCTGGTAGATGCGCTGGCTGCCCAGGTGCAGACGCAGCCTGAAACGCTCGGCGAGCGCGTGAGTCACCTGCTTCAGGAACTGAACGCCACGCGCCGCCAGGTGGCACAGTTCCAGCGTGAAGCCGCGCAACGTCAGGCCGAAACGCTGGTAGAGCGTGCCCAGGAGGTGGCGGGCGTCCCGGTAGTAGCCGCCACGGTGAGCGTGCCTGACGACAAAGTGCTGCGCGAAATGGGCGAGATGGTGCGCGACAGGCTTGGGCGCCCCGGCGTGATCGTGCTGGCGGCCAGCTATCCAGACCGCGTCAGCCTGCAAGTCAACGTCAGTCCTGAATTGACAGGGCGCGGCCTGCACGCGGGCAAGATCGCCGGGGCCGTGGGCCAGCGGCTGGGCGGCAAAGGCGGAGGTCGCCCTGAAGCGGCCCAGGGTGGCGGCAAAAACAAAGCTGAACTCGGCGCCGCCCTCGCCCTGGTGAAAAAACTGGTGGGCGACGCCATTGCCTAGGCCACAACGTGTGTATAATAGAAAGCATGTCGCAACGAGGCGCGAGGGGGCAGCCCTACCCTTGTTGTCGGTCACACATTGTGTTATAACGTACTTGACGTGCATAAATTGATGTTTATAAGCGAGAAGGGAAAGGCAAGATACGCTCCCTGATGGCTATCGGGAGGGTATGTCGCAAGGACTGATGATAAATCTCTTTCAACGTCTGCGCAGCCTGATACAGAGACAACCACAAGAGGAGAACGGATATTATCCCGGCCAGGAAGGCGCGTCTGGTGAGCAGTACGCTGAGGGGGGGGAGCAGCGCGCACTCTATACCGCCCTCGATATTGGTACAGAATATGCTAAGGCGATCATCTTTGAAGTGCAGGATGATCACGGGCTTGTGCTGGGGGTGGGTCGTCACCGGCAGAACTACGCCCATATGTCCGATGGGATCGTGACCGATATCGCGGGGGTGATTGCCGGGTGTAACGAAGCGCTTGTTCAGGCGGAGCGTACAGCCGGGGGCGTAGTGGCGCCGGCGGCGGTGATCGGCATCGCCGGCGAGCTGGTCAAAGGCAGCTCGATTACGGTCAACAAGCAGCGCCAGCAGCCCTCGAAACTGATCACGCCAGAGGAATTGGAGACCCTGATCTCCAACGCCCAGCAAAAATTGTTGAAGGGCGCCAAAGATCGCATCGCGGCGGAGACCGGATACCAGAATATCGAGGTACGCCTGACGAACGCGGCAGTCATCTCCGTGCGCATTGATGGGCAGCAAGTGACGAACCCGATAGGTTTCCGCGGGCGGCACTTCTCGCTGACCCTGTTCAGCGCCTTCGCCCCTCTGATGCAGTTGGGGGCGCTGGAGACCGTCGCGCAGGGTCTCGACCTGACGCTGGTCACGATTGTAGCCGAGCCGTATGCGCTGGCGCGCTGTTTAAGCACCAATGCCAGCGCTGATAGCGGGGCGATCTTCATCGATATTGGCGGCGGCACGACGGATATCGCCCTTGTGCGCCAGGGTGGCATCGAGGAGACACGCATGTTCGCGCTGGGCGGACGAACGTTTACGCGCCGGCTCGCTACCGGGAAAGGCGTCTCCATCAGAGAGGCCGAGAAGCTCAAGGTCATGTATAGCAACGGCATGATTAAGGCCGGAAGCGAGCGCGATGAGATACAGAACATCCTGGCGCCTGAGTGTCAGACCTGGATGGATAGCGTCGAGTTGCTGGTCGAGGAACTGGCGAAGAACGAGCTGCTGCCACCTGCCATCTATATGGTAGGTGGTGGTTCGGGGCTGACCGATCTACGGCTGAAGCTTGAAAGCTTTCCGTGGACAGAGCGCCTGCCGTTCGCGCGCGCGCCCATTATAGAAACTGTCCAGCCTGATATGGTGACAAGTATCGTAGATCCCAACCAGCTCCTGCAAGATGCGCAGGATATCACACCTATGGCGCTGGCATTCCAGGCTATTGAATTGCAGAACGAGAATGATGTCCTGGGCAGAGCGCTCTACCGCGTCATTCACAATATGCACATTTGATACGCGTGTGATAGTGTGGGCGCGCTGGATCCACGCAGTAGGGAGAGAGTAAGGGCCTTATGACTGAAGAACAACTTATCTATCTCAGCCCGGAAGAGGAACTAACGGATGTACGCGAGCGCCTGGAACATGTGCCGGCGCGGCGGATCATTTTCGTGGTGCCGCCGCAGACGAAACTCCGCAGTCATGTCGGCTGGCGACTTCTTCACGCACGCGCGCGCGAACTGGGAAAAGACGTTCTGGTTGTCAGCCCGGACCGCCAGGTCAGAGTGGTAGTCAAAGAGGCGGGGTTTAAAGTCGCTGACTCTCTGGAATCGCCTCCTAGCAGCAAGTCTCGTCCCACCAGCCGTCCGGGGACGAGAGGGAAAGCCTCACAGGGTGCGCGCGGCAGTCGGGGCGCTGGCACCCGCCAGCGCGAGCAGCAGGGGGGGCCTCGTTCCTCCCCTGGCCTGTCACGGGAATTGCAGCCCGCCCAGTCATACTTTACTACTCAGGAGCCGCCATCCTCGCGACAGGAGGCCGACGAGTCCATTGACGAGCCGATAATAGAAGAGGACATGATCACGGGCGGAGCGCCATCGCGGCCGTCCAACCGGCGGCCTGGTACCTATCCTTTGCAGACGCAAGGGCGCGACTATGAGCCGGGCTTCGATTATCAGATTGACACAGCGCCCTCTGTGCCTCCCGTCGTGCCTCATGGGCAGCAAGGTGTAGAGGAGGATTTCGAGCCCGATCCGCTGTTGGAAGATATCCGCCGCTCGCAGACTATCCGCGAGGCCGCGTCGAGAGGCGGGAGGCGATCCGCTCACTTGCCGCAGGATCGTGGCGCATCCGAAGTTGAGCCACAGTCGTATTCGTATGGCTCCTCTTCCTTCGAGCAGGAGGAAGACCCCTTCCAGCATATAGAAGATATCTCGCCCCTGCACCTGCGCGAGCAGCGCGCGGGTTTCGTGCCTATCGATGTGGGCGCTGAAGGGGTGCCAGATATCGCTGAAAGCCCGCAAAACGTCCTGGTTGATGGCGAAATAGAGTACCTTGGCGACCGGGATGATGTCACGCTGCCGGCCGATGAGCCCGTCTGGGAGAACCGGACCGCCAGGTTGCCGCAAGAGCCGGAAGAAGCGCCCCCACCCCGTGTCCTTGGCGTCCCTCCGCGCAATACCCGTTCGGGCAAGCTGCTCCCACCACAGGAGGATTTTGAGCGCGAAGAGGGCCTGCCGGGGTTCGAAGAATTTCCTACCCGCATTATCCCACCCGCGTCTCCTGCCGCTCGCAAGGATAGGATGGAGCCGGCGCCGCAGCTCACGCGGGCGCCGCTCGCTGCTCCCACGGCACAGCAACGTGTAACCCAGTCAAGGCCGCGCCAGGTTGCCCCGCCGGCGCAGCGTCCAGGGGGCGCGCCTCGACCCGCCAGCGGGTTCGCGCCCCCGCTGCCAGCGCGCCAAAAGAGGCGTGGCCTGGGCAGAGTGCTTATTCCGGTGCTGCTCGTCCTGTTCATTGTGCTTATCGGCGTACTTGTCTATATTGGTCCATCTGCCGATGTCACTTTTGCGCTCCCCGCGCAGAAATTCAGCCGCCCGCTGACGTTGACCGCCAGCGCCACCAGCCAGCAGAACGCTGCTCTGCATACTATTCCCGCGCAGGTGCTTGTCTTTGATGGCAGTGTTCCGGGTCAGGGTGTGGCGAGCGGGACTGCGAAGGTGGGGGTTGTGAAGGCCAGGGGCGTTGTCAACTTTACGAATAAGGGGACGCAGCAACTGGTGATCCCGACCGGGACCATCATTGCTACCCAGAGCGGTGTGCAGTTTCAGACGACCGCCGAGCCTTTGATCTCGCCAGGAAGCAGCTACCCGGTCCCGGTCGAGGCGCTTGATGCGGGAGTGAACGGCAATGTAGCCGCCAATACGATCACAGTGATCCCGCAGGCCAGTCTGGCGAAGATGCAGGCCACGGCAGCCAAAGTGAGCGCGACCAATCCCGCCCCCACCGGCGGCGGTGGTGTGGGCAATGCGGCTGTGGTCACCCAGCATGACCTCGACGCCGCGAAGACGAAGTTGGACCCGCAGGCGCAGGCGGCTTTCACTACCTGGTTGACGCAGCATGTGCAGCCGGGTGATGTGCAGGGCAAGCCTATTCAACAGGAGACCGCCAGCGCAAGCCCTGCTCCCGGCCAGGTCGCACCCGATAAGACATTTGCCGCGACTCTGCATCTGCGAGCCACCATCCTGGTTGTGCGCGCCGCTGATATACAAGCTGCCGCCAGAGCCCGGTTGAATACGGATGCGCCTACACAGCGGCCCAACTACGCGCTCGTCCCACAGCAACCGATTACTATTGAGAAGATAAAGGCCACACCGGCGCGCGATGGCCAGTCGATCTCGCTCTCTTTCACCGCTACCGGCCAGATCGCGCCTCTGGTTAACGAGCAGGAGATCATCGGTTCGCTCTCCGGCAAGCCCAAGAGTCAGGCCCTCGATGATCTGAATGCCTACCTGGCCGCTCACACAGGTGGGCACATAGACACGACCAAAACCTCTATCAATATCCAACCGGGCTTCTTTCCCTTGATGCCGCTTTTAGCGGGGCATATTCATATCCATATCACTACAGTCCCCGCACCCTGATCTGTATCTCGGAGCGTTTTCGTGGCTTATGCAGGTCAGGGAGCGGCCCTTTGGGCCTATCGACTGAATGATGTGTGAATAATCGGGATGGTATTTCGTTAGAATGCTATAGATAGGCCTATATTCGTAGGCCAGGGGTGCCATGCATGGCGCCCGGGGCTTTGCTGGGAATGATAGATGACGCGATTGATGGCTTTAGATGTGGGCGAGGTCAGGATCGGGGTTGCCGTAAGTGATGCCTCGCGGCTGCTGGCCTCGCCTTATACAACCTTGCAGGTCTCGCGTGATGAGACGCAGACCTGGGCAGCGCTTCAGCGGCTCATCGCAGAGACCGAGGCTGAAGGGCTGGTTATTGGTCTGCCGATCAGCCTGGATGGGCAGATTCATGCACAGGGTCAGCGTATCCAGGAATTTGCCGGGCGATTGAAGCTGCATATCGCAATCCCGCTTATCTTCTGGGATGAGCGTCTCTCGACGGTTGAGGCGCGGCGTTTGCTCGCCGAGGGCCAACAGGATGCGCCTGGGGTGCGCTCCAGGCGCGGTGGGCGGCGGCGTAGTCAGGGAAGGCGACGGAAGAGCCGCCAGGGGATCGATGCGTTGGCGGCGACGGTGATCCTACAGGAGTACCTGGATCACCTGCGTAGCAAGACAGAGGACCATAAGATATGAGAAGACGAGGATCACGAGGCGCTATTATCGTTGTACTTTTGCTGTTCGTGCTTATCTTTGGCGGCGCCTATTATACATGGAGCACCGTTTCCGATATCTTCCAGCCGGTAACTACTACCGGTGCGGCCAGGACGATCTCTGTGGTCATTCGCTCCGGTGAGACGACGCCACAGATCGCCGATGATCTACAGGCCAGCGGTCTCATTCGTAACGCGCTGGCCTTTCGTGTCTGGGCCAGGATCAAGGGCCTGGATAAGAGCCTGCGTCCCGGGGTCTACAAGAATCTAAGCACCAGCATGAACATCAGCGATATCATCGATCACCTGCTGGTCGGCCAGCCTGACCAGTTGCTGGTGCGCATACCGGAAGGCTGGCGGATCGAGCAGATCGTGGGCCAGTTTGAGGCCACGGGCCTGCCGAAGTTTGATAAGCAGGTGTTCCTGAACTATGTGAAGAATCCCGCCAGTTTTCCCGATTTCAACAAGTACCCCATCCTGAAATCCATCCCGTCCGGCGGCAGTATGGAGGGGTTGCTCTTCCCCGATACCTACTTCATCTCCGTCGATGGGACGGCCAGGGACGCGGTCGATATGCTGCTGCAGGGCTTCTCGGACAAGGTTCAGCAGTACCACCTTGACACCACGGCGCAGGCGAACAAGCTGAGTGTGTACCAGATGGTGATCCTGGGTTCAATCGTTGAGCGCGAGACCTCGTTCGATGCGGACCGCGCGAAGATTGCCAGCGTGTACTGGAATCGCATCAACCGGCCGAATGATGAGACCGTGGGCCTGTTACAGTCGGACCCCACGGTGGAGTACGCCCGCGATTCGCAGCCCGGAACAACGAAATACTGGGACTCGCTGAATAACAGCGGGACCGGAACCACAGTGGCCCCCAACAGTCGCTGGAATACCTATACGCATAAGGGCTGGCCGCCAACGCCCATCTGTAGTCCCAGCCTGGCAAGCTTACAGGCGGCGGCCACGCCGGCAAAAACTGACTTCTACTTTTTCCTGGGCAGGCCGGACACCGGGCGCGCGGTCTTCGAGAAGAACAAGGCCCAGTTCGACCAGGATGTGAAAAAATATCTACCGCACGGTGGGTAATTGAGAGAGTGGTTTGATGCATCTGAATATCTGGCAAATCATTTTCCTGGCGCTGCTCCAGGGAGTGACCGAACTATTCCCGATTAGCAGCCTGGGCCACACGGTCATTTTCCCAGGCCTCTTCGGCTGGGGCGACCTGGTGCGTGATACGCGCTTCTTGCCCCTTATCACGGCTCTGCACCTTGGCACAAGCGTCGCGCTCGTCATCTACTTCTGGCGCGACTGGTTGCAGGTGGTGCGCACGCTGATCAATAGCGTTAAAAATGCCGAAGTGAAGCGCGGGACCGATGAGTGGGTAAGCTGGCTGATTATCTTTGGCTGTATCCCCGCCGGTCTGCTCGGTGTGTTTCTAGAGACGCCGCTGAAGCAGTTGTTTGCCTCCCCGGTGATCGCGGCCTCGTTCCTGGTTGTGAATGGCTCGATCCTGTTCCTGGGCGAACGCCTGCGCCGCCGCGCACAGGTGAAAGCGGCGGCCCAGCCCGCCTTGACGGCCAAAGAGCAGGAGGCCCAGGCGCGCTCGCTGACCTCGCTCTCGGTGAGGGACGCGCTCCTTGTGGGTTTAGCCCAGTCCCTGGCACTCATTCCGGGGATATCGCGCTCCGGCTCCACGATGGTTGCCGGCCTTGGAGTAGGCTTGAACCACGAGGACTCCGCGCGTTACTCGTTTTTGCTGGGCACGCCGCTGATCGGTGCCGCCGCTCTGCTGGAGGTGCCGCAGTTGCTCGGCATCTCGCTTTCCGAATGGCTGCTGGTGATAGTGGGCGCGGCGCTGGCAGGGGTGGCCGCGTATATCAGTACTAAATACCTGATGAAGTACTTCGAGACCGGCCGCCTGTATCCGTTCGCGGTCTATTGCTGGGCCCTGGGTCTCATTGCGCTTGGCATTTTCCTGTTTGTGCTGCACAAAGGTGTTTGAGGTCAGTGGCTGGAACTGTAAAATTACCCAAAATGGCTACCTTGCCGGGCATTATGCAGCTTAGCACATCTCACTCGTTTGATAAAATGGAAGAGTCCTGGATAGACCGGGACCGTTATTTTCAGTGACGAAAGAGGTAGGACATCCTTCTATGAAGAATCCAGTCGTATTCTATGCAATTATTGCGATCGGTGTCATTGGCCTGATAGCCGGGGCGTATTTCATGGCCATTGGGCATCATCCCCTGCGCGCTGGCGTAGGCCTGGGCGTTGGCGCCTTGTTGTTGATCGCCGGCATCGTAGGCATGTTCATGACACGTTCGCGTTCGCGCATTGCTGTAAAGTAGGCTCTCCTACTGGAAGCCGCTTTATTAAAAAATGCGAAAACAGGAATAAGGGGCGGCCTGGCCGCCCCTTATTCCTGTTTTCAAAGCAGCGTGCTGTATGGTTCAGGGTCTTGCTATGCCGGGCGCATCTGCTATAATTGTGGCGTTCCCGGTGCATGCCAAACAAGCTCATTCAATAGCGGCCAGCTATGGACCGCTACAGGATAACAGAAAGAAAGAAGGTACATTTCGTGAAGAGTCCAGCCATTTTCTACGGCGCGATCGTTGTCGCCATTATCGCCCTGATCTTAGGTGTTGAATACCTCATCCCTGGCGTTCCGCACCTGCTAACTGATACGGCCATGCATCTTAAGCATGCCGTGCTGTTCTTCTTTATCGCCGCAATTTGTATTATCGGCGCGCTCGTAACCCGCCCCAAAGCTAACAGGATCTAGCGGCAACATTCTGTAAGAGTGAGATCCGACAGAGGGAACGAGATGTCGGCCTTGGAGCAGGGCGCAGGCCAGCGGCGCCCCTACACGAAATATGGCCTCATCCGCGTAGGAGCCTCGAATGTGTGGCTACTCCGGGGCACAGATGAATCCATTTCGTGTAGGGGCGCCGCTGGCCTGCGCCCTGCTCCAAGGCACGCTCCCCCTATTTTGTCTCAACGCATGTCCCTTGCGGTCGCCCTGTTCCAAGGCCGACATCTCTTCACCTTGAGGGATTCTCCCCGCACGCGTTCCTGCCCCAATTACCCCAACACCGCCCCCACAATCTGGGGATAGCCGCGCGCGAATTCAGCGGCGCGCATGGCCTTGCGACCCTCCAGTTGCAGTCGCTCCACGATCAGGAAGCCCGCACCCGTTACGATGGCCAGCGCCTGCTGGCCCGCCTCTCCTCGCAGGCTGACTGTGCCGGCCGCTACCTCTCGATCCGGCTCCAGGGCCTGGGCGTGGGCCGCGCTGATCTTCAGCAGCTTGCCCTGCCAGTAGGTATAGCTGCCGGGCCAGGGGTCATATGCTCGCACCATCCGTGCCAGCACAGCGGCGGGGCGCTCCCATTGGAGCAGGCCGTCCTCTTTGCGCAGCATATGCGTATGCGTGGATTGCTGCTCGTCCTGTGGCTCTGGCATGATCTTCCCCGCGATCCACGGCGGCAGTGCCTCAAGCAGCGCCTCTCTGCCTGCTGTCGCCAGCTTGCTGGTAAGACTTCTGGTTGTGTCATCCGGCGCTATAGGTATACTGTGTTTGAGAAGTAGCGGGCCGGTATCGACGCCCGCGTCCAGCAGCATGATGGTGACGCCGGTCTCGCTGTCGCCCTGCAAGATGGCCTCCGAGATGGGAGAGACGCCGCGATAGCGGGGCAGCAGTGAGGCGTGGATGTTCAGCGTGCCATAGTGTGGTTGGTCAAGTACGGCCTGGGGCAGGATCTGGCCGAAGGCGGCCACGATATACAGATCGGCGTGGTAGGCCGCGAGGGCCGCGATATGCTCCGGCTTTTTCAATGAGCCTGGCTGCCACACGGGAATACCGTGCGCCAGCGCCGTTTGTTTGATCGGCGAATAGACGATCTCCTGGCCGCGTCCGACAGGTTTGTCGATGCGCGTGATGACGGTGGCGATCTCGTAGCCTCCGGGGAGCACCGCGCCGGGGGCTGCACCCTGAATCAGGCCTTCAAGCGCAGGCACGGCGAACTGGGGTGTACCCATATAGATGATGCGTAACATTGGAACCCTTTCTACGTTAGACTTGTACTATAAACCTGTGCTATACTTGCATGCACTACACAGGAAACAAAAGATATCTTGTTTATGAATGAGCGCATGCACAATAACCAGGGGCCTGCGAGGCCGCCGCAAGGTAGTGAATCTATGTCTTCCAGTATGCCATATACCGTCCGACAGCCAGAGCGTTTTACCTTTGGCATCCACGCGACAACGCCTCCTTCTACTGATCCTACTATGGTATTGCAGCGGGCCGATGAGGTCAATAGCGTGCGGCGCATGTTGAGCAATCCCCAGGTGAGTGCGGTGATGATTACGGGCGCCCCCGGCGTTGGCAAATCCACGCTGGCCGCGTTGCTGTACAATCGCCTCCAGGCGAGCGTGCAGGCAGGGAAAGAGACGGTACTGGCGCCCCGGCATTTTGTCTGGCTCAGCGTCAGTTCATTTGCCAGCCTGCCCGATGTGATTATGGCTATCCTCACCAGCCTGGGGGTGGATACTGCTGACTTCTTCCTCCTGCCGCCCGAGCAGCAGCTTGTCGTGCTGGCTCAAGCTTTGTGCCGTCCGCAAGAGGGCGCCTTTATTGTGCTGGATCAGTTCGAGTCGTTGCTTGACCCCGAAACTTCACAGGGACTCGTAGACCGGGGCGCGCTACCGGCCTTCTTTCAGATGCTCCAGATGGACCTTGGCGCCAGCCGTCTCCTGCTCACTAGCTACCAATCGCCGTATGGCTCGCTGAACGACGAGGAGAACCGCGTGCGTTCGTACCTGGTCTCGCGCGTCAGCATTCCAGAGGGGGTGGCGTTGCTCCAACAGCGTGGTCTGCAAGGGTCGTATGAGGAGCTATCGCTGGTCTGGCAGCGTTGCGGCGGCCATGTCTTCGCACTGATCCTGTTTTGCGCGCTCTTCAACCTGAGCAAGCTCTCGCTGAGCTACCTGCTGAACTCGCCCGATTACCAGCCGCTGTGGAGTGGAGAGGTCACGTTGCACATGATCGATGCGGTCTATCGCTGCCTCACCCCGGTGCAGTGTATTGTGCTGCGCGCCCTCTGTCTCTTTGGGGAGTCCCCGCCTCTAGAAGGAATTGTGATGACGGTGGCGGGCGATCCAGCCGCGCCCAGCACATCCCTGATTGAGCACGAAATCGGCGTGTTGATGCAGCTCTCGCTTGTGCAGCAAACGCGCGACGAGGCTGGGACATACACCCACGACCTGCACTCCCTGTTGCGCCACTACATGCTGGAGCACTATCTGGCGGGGAACGATGTCCATACTGTAGGCTCGCAATTCATGGCGGCAGGGGCGCTCTCGTCGGCCCTGGGGGTGAGTAGCCCGCTGAACTCGGTCATGGAGACGCTGGAGAGCAATGATCCCGAGTCGCTGGCCATCGCCCTGGCGGCGGGCCATATGCAGGTGGCCAGCTATTATGAATACCTGGCGGGGCACTGTCCGCCTCGCCAGCAACGGAGCGGCCTGCACGATGTGGCGCCGCTCCTGAACGCCATCCGCCATCTATGCCTTGGCTGGCACTGGCAGCAGGCCTGCGATCTGCTCTTCGCGGAAGGCCTGCACGAGAGCCTGTTGCAGTGGGGTACCTGGAATACGCTGATCAGCCTCTACATGCTGATGTTGCCCCCCAGCGGCGTGCTGACGCGCCGCGACGAAGGGCTGGTCAGCAGCCACCTGGGCCTGCTCTACGCGCGCCTGGGCCAGTACGAAGAGAGCCGCGCCTGCTACGAGAACGCCCTCGCCGTCCAGCGCACCATCGGCGATCAACGCGATGAAGCGGCTACGCTGGTGAACCAGGGCGAACTGCTGCGCAACATGGGCGCGCTCCCACAGGCGCGCACCTGTTTTGAGCAGGCCCTGCACATAAATAAGCAGCAGCAAGATCCGCGTATCGAGAGCGCCGCCCTGCATAACCTGGGCCTGCTCTACCACGCTGAGAAGGATTACCCGCGCGCTATGGCCTGCTACCAGCAGGCGCTGAGCATCGCTTACGAGTTGCGCGAGCGCTACAACATAGGTCTGATCGTCACCAATATGGGCCTGCTGCTTTTTGAGCAGGGCAACCCCGCCGAAGGCCTGGCCCTCCTGCTCTTCGCGCTGCAAGTGCGCCAGACCTTGCAAGACCCCACCGCCGGCGTCATCGAGACCTTCCTGGACGTTGTCGCGCAACGCCTGGGCGCCGATGCCTTCGCTCGCCTGCGCCAGGCGGCGCTCGACGCGCAAGAACGTGTGCTGCCCCAGTTGTTTCCCTCCCCTGCGGTAGACTTGTAAGGAGCAATGGTGTGTGATCAGTGAACAACAAGGAGAAATCTATAATGCAGTATGATATTGACACTGTGGTCGTTGCTGCGTGCGCAGATAGTATTCAAGAGATCTGTCTGGAAGAAAACCATTGGTATGCCATACCAATGGCTGACGACAAGCGACCACTCATCAAATATATTGCAATTTACCAAAAGGAACTCCATGCAATTACGTACGTTGCACCTGTACGTTCTATTGAACCCTGGCCCCGCGAACTACCGAAAGTTGTCATCAATTTTGCGGAGCCGGCAAGCAAAATTGACCCCATCCCACTCGTAAAAAAGAGCGGGAAGGCGCCCCAGGGTCCACGCTATGCCAATTACGAGCGAATAATACACGCACACACATTAAATGATATTTGGTGATAGTTTCGAGGAAGATAGTCATGACCTTATTAAGTCGCCTCGTTAGCAGGCTTGCCAAACTGCCTCCAACGAAAACACATAAGGTGGTCGTCGAACGTGATCTGAAGGCATCCATGCCCGATGGCGTCGTGCTGCTGGCCGACCACTATGTGCCGCGTGGCAGTGAGCGCCCGCCAACCATCCTGGTCCGCTGCCCCTACGGCCGGCGGGGCTTCTTTGGCCTGCTCTATGGGCGCCTCTTTGCCGAGCGTGGCTTTCAGGTGCTGGTGCAAAGCACACGGGGTACCTTTGGCTCTGGCGGCGTGTTCGACCCGTATGGGAACGAACACGACGACGGCCTGGCGACGGTTGCCTGGCTCAAGCAGCAGCCCTGGTTCTCCGGGGTTCTGGCAACGAACGGCCCCAGTTATCTGGGATTGGCGCAATGGGCCATCGCATATGACGCGCGCGCCGACATCCAGGCGATGGCCATTCAGGTTAGCACCAGCAATTTCCATGATCGCACCTATGCCGGTGGCTCCTTTGGACTGGATAACGCCTTATCCTGGGCGTATATGATGACATTCCAGGAAAAGCGCAGCCTCTCCCGTCAAATGGGGGCCAGACGCAAACTTCAACCCCTCTTTGCCCACCTGCCCTTGCGCGACCTGGATCAACTCGCCATTGGCCAGCACTCCACCTTCTTTCAGGCGTGGCTGGAACATCCACAGGCAGACAGTGACTACTGGCAACGGCGCACCTTTGATAGGACCATCAAAGACATCGCGGCGCCCATCCATCTTGTGGGCGGCTGGTACGACATCTTTCTGCCCTGGCAGGTGCGGGACTACCGCATCCTGCGCGAGGCAGGCAAACACCCCTACCTCACGATTGGTCCCTGGGCGCATGCCTCGTCTGGCCTGATGGCCACCGGAGTCGTGACATCGCTGGCCTGGTTCAATGCGCACCTGTTGGGCGACCGCAGCCAGCTTCGCCAGATGCCGGTGCGCATCTTTGTCACCGGGGCCAACGAATGGCGCGACCTTCCTGATTGGCCACCGGATGCCCGGTTACAACGCTTCTATCTCCAGCCGGCTTTCGGGCTGGCCCCGGCTGTCCCGGAAGCGTCAGCGCCAGACCAGTATCGCTACGACCCCGCAGACCCCACGCCAGCACTCGCCGGTCCCGTCCTCATGGGCAAGTCCCTGCCTACCGACAACCGCAAACTGGAGGCGCGGCCAGATGTCCTGACCTACGCCGGCGCCCGGCTCGAACATGACCTGGAAGTTATTGGTCCGGTTCAGGCAGACCTGTTCGTGCGCTCCAGCCTGGAACACAGCGACTTTTTCGTGCGCCTGTGCGATGTCGATCAGCGAGGCACATCGCTGAACATCTGCGATGCCCTGCTGCGTGTGCAGCCGGGTCAGCCAGCCACCGCAGCCGATGGCACGTTGCATCTCCTCATCGATCTCTGGCCCACTGCCCACCGCTTCCGGCGTGGTCACCGCCTGCGCCTGCAAGTGTCCAGTGGGGCCCATCCGCGCTACGCTCGCAACACCGGCAGCGGCGAGCCGCTGGCTTCGGCAACTACCCTGCTGGCTGCCGATCAATCCATCTATCATGACCCCGATCACCCTTCGGCGATTGTCCTCTCTGTCGCCAAATCCTGACTCCAGTGGCGTGCAGCAAGACCCGCGTATCAAGCTCTCGCCCTGCATAACGTGGCCTGAATACCACCCAGGCTCTCCACAGTCAACTTGAAAGAATGCCAACTCATACAACCTTTACAGGTCAAATTGCCCTGGTAAAGCAACGCGCGTTCTAGTATTACCCTGCTCTTTTTAGGATATTTTGAGTTAACATTAGATATCATGTGGAAAGTCTTGATAAAAGTGAATATATATGATATATATTCTATGGAGGTGCGCAGCTAGCGAAAAGAGACCGGATAGCGTTTACTGTCTACATATGTTATACATATCTGAGGGGATATGTATGATGTTGCTGTATGACAGGATGTATCTTCTGATATTTTTGCCTATTTCTGAATCAGAGAAAGGAGGTAAAAGATCATCGCTTGGCAGCAGATAGGTTCTACAGACGTTAAACGCTTCTGAGATGGAAAGGATTCTTCTCTATGAAACACTCGCCACTACCAATACGGTTTGTGTTCTCTTTTAACCTTAAAAGGGGATTCATAGTAGTTACCCTTGTTCTTAGCATCTTTGTTTTTACACATAGCAATGTCCAAGCTGCTAGCACGACCTGTATCTCTGCGGCATGTGCCTACAATGTCCACTTTGATGGGGCAGAACGTGACGCTACCGGCTGGGGAGCCACAGCTAATGTTGGAGATTATCAAGTAAAAGGCGTCTGTATCTCTAGCGCTGCATGGGCTCTTATCGGTAACCAGAGCAAGAGTACTGCATTTGCTCAATCAGGTTATCTTCGATTAGCAAGTTGGAGTACTACTACCCTGACGTTACGATATAAGGGTTGTGGAGAGGAGGAGAAAGTGATAGGCTGAGGGAAAGGTGAACAGGAAGAGGAGAGCGCAGCATGCAGAGCGAAACAGGCAGCGACGAGCACACAGAAGCCGAAGCCAGTGTGATCCAAGAACGGCTCAATTGGAAGCTAGCCTACCGCG
>JALYTT010000353.1 GCA_030854145.1 Chloroflexota bacterium
GCCCAAGGACCTGCCACCCGGATGCGGCAAGCCGGATCCCTACGCGCGATAGGCAAGCACCCCCTATTCCCGTCGAATATTGTCTAATCGCGAATTTGTTGGAGCAGGTGCGCTGGCCTGCGCTGCGCCCTGTCAACTTGTTCTGGGCGTGGGCGGCGGCAAGACAGGCAGCGCGAAGCCCCAATCGAGCAACGCACCGGCGTCGCTAAAGCGCTGAGCTTCGGTTGGTTCATGCAGCAACACGCCGATGAGACGATGATGGGTGTCTGTGGCCGAGAACACCAGACAATAGCCTGCCTCCGGGGTGTAGCCGGTTTTTATCCCCGTAGCCCCCGGATAAGTGCTAAGCAAGGTATCAATGTTGTCCCAGGTATACGCGTGATGATGCGCCGTTGCTGGCAAGATGTAGTGCTGTAACTGCACAATCTGGGCAAAGAACGCGTTGGACATGGCGGAGCGCGCTAAGCGCGCGAGGTCGCCGGCCGAGGTGTAGAGATTGGAGTCGGGCTTTCCCTGCGGGGTGAGGTAGGTGAGGCCATCGGGATTGGAATAATGGGTCTGCGTAAGGTGCAGGCGCTGGGCATAGCGGTTCATAATCTGCACAAAAGCCGGAACCGAGCCGCCCACTGCCTTCGCAATCGCAATGGCCGCGTCATCGCCTGAGGGCAGCATCAGCCCGTAGAGCAGATCTTTCAGGCGAATCTGATCGCCGACGACGAGCTGCGCATTGCTGCCATTGTGCAGGCGCGCCTCGTCGACAGCATCCTGTGAAATCGTCACGCGTTGATCGAGATTGCCCTGCTCAAGCGTGATGATCGCCGTCATGATCTTCGTCGTACTCGCCATAGGAAGGCGCTGCTGACCATTGATATTCGCCAGCATGTTGCCAGTATCGGCATCAAGCAAGTAGGCAGAGCGCGCACTGACGCTGGGCGGGGTGCCTCTAGCCGTCAAGACAGGCATGGGTGTGGCGGTGGGCGCCTGGGCCAGGAAAGGCAACACGCGCGCACCCAACGGCGTAAAGGCCACTACCGAGAAGACAACCAGAAGTGCAGCCAGCAATAGCAGGATAATTGCGAGTATACGGCGTTGCATAGTAGAACTTCCTTATGTTAGTAAATGAGATTTTCCAGTTCTTTTACAGCAATCTCTATCTCATAGGCTAATTCCGGGTGTGCCTTGCGTTTGCGTAAGGCATCGCAAAAAGCGCGATAATACCACAGCTTGCCATCTATGCCGCCTCTTGTCTTAAGATACGAGAGGACCTGGCCCTTATTCTGGGCGCCATGCAGCCGGAAAAGCAGCCGTTTGATATTGCTGAGTACCTCACACGCTAAAACGAGCAGCGCGGATGTATCGGCGGTAGCAACTAAATCGATACGTGCTTGCTTCTGGTCGCGCCATGACACCCCTTCGACATTTGAACAGACGCGAACTATTTCGGCGATATTAGCATTAAAATTATGTTTGATGTCTGCAAGAATCGGTTTTGGGGCCCGCTCATTGGTATCATGGAGCATGCCGGCTATGGCAGTGTCTTCATCGCCTCCAAAATAGAGAATGAGCGAGACAACGTCAAAAATATGCGACATGATGGGTTGACCCATCTTCCTATGTTCTTGATGGAAGCGCATGGTATATGCAAACGCTTCTATTAGCTTCTTTGAGTAAAACATCTTCACCCTCCTTATTATTGGAACCATTATATCTCAGAGAAGCAAGCCAGGCCGCGCATTCCCGACTTTATGGTCTATAATGATGGGAAGCTTCTACTGTTTTGTGCAGAAGCTTCCCTTGCAGGCTTCTGCTCTATGACAAAGAACTGGCTCTCAGCAGTTATTTTGAAAGGCAGGACTCATGATGGTTCGTGAAGGACGGGTCGCGGGGAAGGTCGCGATTGTAACCGGGGCCGCCTCCGGCATCGGCCTGGCAACCGCGCGGCTACTGGCGCGTGAGGGCGCAGCGGTGATGCTGGCCGATATCAACAAGGACGGGGGCGAGCAGGCGGCGGAGAGCATCCAGCAGGCCGGCGGCAGCGCACTTTTTCAGCACACGGATGTGGGTGATCCGCAGTCGTTGCGCGCGCTCGTCGAGCGCAGCATCAGCGAGTACGGACACCTGGAAATTGTCTTCAACAACGCCGCCATCATGCCGCCGGGTACGGTGCTGGACACGCCGCTGGAGGTCTGGGATCACACGATGATCGTCAACCTGCGCAGCGTCTTCTACCTGACCCAGCTCGCGGCGCAGGCCATGCTCAACGGTGCGCTGGCCGGAAACGTTGTTGGCAGCATCATCAACGCCGCCTCACCGACCGGGATGCTCGGCTACCCGAACAACCTGGCGTACGCGACCTCCAAGGGCGGCATCGCGGCGATGACGCGCTGTATGGCTATGGAACTGGCCCCGCGCGTGCGCGTCAACAGCGTGGTGCCGGGTACGATCAATACCGCTATCCTGCGGAACTACCTGGCGGGCGTCAACGATCCTCAGCACGCGATGGAGGCTTTTATCCAACAACACCCGGTCGGGCGCGTCGGCGAGCCAGAGGATGTGGCGCTGGCGGTGCTGTATCTGGCCTCGGACGAGTCGGCCTTTGTGACAGGCTCGGCGCTGGTCGTGGACGGTGGTCTGATGATCGCTAAAGGCAACCCGACATGAAAATTATCGAGCTGGAGACGCTGCTCATTGACGAATTTCCCAACCTGGTATACGTTCGCGTGCATACCGACGAAGGACTAAGCGGGCTGGGTGAAACATTCTATGGAGCCAGGGCTGTATCCGCCTGGATCCACGAGACCGCCGCGCCCTACCTGCTGGGCAAGGACCCGCTGCAGATCGACCGGCACTGGCAGGGGCTGAACGGTTTTGTCGGCTTCAACAGCACAGGCGTTGAGAACCGCGGACGCTCGGCCATCGACTTTGCGCTCTGGGATATCCTGGGCCAGGTCTGCGGCCAGCCGATCTACCAGTTACTTGGCGGAGCCAGTCGCGAACGCATTCGCGCCTACAATACCTGCGCGGGCTACCGCTATGTGCGTAATGTCCCCAGAGCCGGCGGGCTACCGGTCGAGAACTGGGGCAGCGCCGCGAACGAAGGGCCATACGAGGACCTCGACGCCTTTATGCATCGCGCCGGCGAACTGGCCCACAGTCTGCTTGAACAGGGCATCACTGGCATGAAGATCTGGCCGTTCGATCCCTACGCGGAGGCCTCCAACGGACACTATATCTCTGCCGCTGACCTCAAGAAGGGCCTTGAGCCTTTCCGCAAGATACGTGAAGCCGTTGGCGAGCGTATCGACATTATGGTAGAGATGCATAGCCTGTGGGACCTGCCCTGCGCCATCAAGATCGCCAGCGCGCTGGAGGAATATCAGCCGTTCTGGTTTGAAGATCCCGTCAGGATGGATAACCTGGAGGCCGTGACACAGTTCGCACGCGCCACGCGGGTGCCGACGACCGCCAGCGAGACACTGGGCACGCGCTGGTCCTTCCGCGCGCTGCTCGAACAACACGCGGTAGGCATCGTCATGTTCGATCCGGCCTGGACCGGGGGCATCACCGAAGGGAAGAAAGTGGCCTCTATGGCGGAGGCCTATCAGTTACCTGTGGCTCCGCACGACTGCACGGGGCCGGTCGAATTCACTGCCGCCGTTCACTTATCCATCAACGCGCCCAACGCGCTCATCCAGGAGACGGTACGCGCCTTCTACACGGGCTGGTATAGCGAACTCGTGACGGCAGTTCCCCAGGTGCGCGATGGCTACGTCTATCCCCTGACCGCGCCCGGCCTTGGCACCACCCTACGACCAGAGGTGCTGACACGAGCCGACGCGCATCGCCAGTCATCGCACCTCACAGACCACTAAGGTCAATGAGGTATCTCGTCTTTTTCGGATGCCTTGGGGGGAAGACGAACAGGCATCGCAAAAAATAAAGTGCTAATCAGAGTGAGGATGATACAGGCCAGCATATTAAACCAGGCAACCGCGAAGATCAAAACGTAGAAGAGCGGACCAAAGCGGTATTGCCGCGAAATTGCTTGCACCGCTCGTGGGTCCGCCTTCGTATCCAGCAAGCGGCCTTTATACGAAGCATAGAACCAGAGCACATTAAAGCAGGTGGCCATCAAGAAAAAAGTTGCACTGTAGACAAGAGCGGCCGTAGGATAGTCGGCGCCATCAAGAAACTTATTAATAGCGTCAGCCAGGAAGGCAGTGGGTACAGGAATAAAAACAATGATTGCTAAAAGCAAGAGGTTTAGCAACAACAGAACAGTATCTGTGCGCTTAATATACGTAAAGAGCCGGTGATGATTGATCCACATAACTCCGATGGTTGCGAAACTGGTTACATAGGCAAGCAGCATTGGCCCCTCACCCAACAATTGGATAGGAGACGCATCTGCTGCCGGTATCTTGATATTCAAGACGAGCAGGGTGATCGCGACGGAGAACACACCGTCACTGAAGGCCTCAAGGCGGCCCGTTTCTTTTCCCTCTTTCATGGTATCCATGCAGACAGTATACATGGCGGTCTGCTTGCTGACAACGATAGAATAGCCAGGAGATGACCTGGGAAAATTGCCAGGGTACAGCAGAGATTTTTGCACAGAAATTTAAAGGATATTTTTAATGAGTAAAAGTGCAGAGAATGACCATATTATGAAATCTGCCTCACTCGTCTCCGTTGGTACTTTCTTCGGCAGCCTTCTGGGGATGGTGCGTCAGATCATTGTCGCGCGCTTAGGCAGTGATATTACCGGGCCATTCTTCTCAGCGCTCTCGCCTGCTCAAACCTTTAATGACCTGCTCGTCAATGGCGCGATCAATGGCGCCCTTGTTCCCACCTTCAACGACTACGCAGCTCCTGAAAAGCGTGCTGATTTTGAACGCTTACTTTTCACTCTGGTGAACCTCATTCTCCTGATCGGGGCTGGGGCAGCGCTCCTCTTTCTCGTTATCAGTCCCTGGTTTGTGACCCTCATTAACCCAACTTATCAAGCATTCAGCCTCCATATTGGCGGTCAGATGGTTAATCAAGAGACGCTTGCCATTCACTTTTCCCAAATCATCTTTTTCTCGCTCCTGGGATTGGGACCGTTCGCCATTATACAAGCGGCACTCTATGCTCGCAAAGAGTTTGGCTGGCCGGCATTAGCGCCAATGGCTTATCATCTTGGCATCATCATGGGGGCGATACTGGCTAGTTTTCTTAGTCAGTATTACCTGGGCTATTATGCTTTAGCTGTGGGCGTGGCAGTTGGATCTTTTGGCGAGGTGGCCTTACTGATCCCCGCGCTGCGAAAGCTGCACTTGCGCTATCGTTTCATTGTAGATCTCAAACATCCAGCTCTTCGCCATCTCCTCAGGCTCTACGCCCCTATTGCCTTGAGCTACCTGGTAAGCAACTTTTTTGTCTATCTTGACCTGAATTGGACCAATGAGGCCCCCGGCAATCCGGCTGCCAACCTTTCTGCTATGAGGTGGGCTACCCAGTTATATCAGTTTCCCACCGGGCTGGTCGCATTCGCCCTCTCCTCGGCTGTCCTACCGACACTTGCGGAATGCGCGCGTTCTGAGAATACCGAGAAGTTCAAAGGTGTGCTCCTCCTGGGCTATCGTATCAGTCTCCTGCTGATGATACCGGCAACTGCTGGATTGATCATGCTGGGCTATCCGATTATTGCGCTGCTCTTCCAACATGGCTCGAACACAGCCATGAATACGCAACTCACCTATTTCGCGCTCCAAAATTACTCCTACCAGTTGCCATTTCTAGCCATCGATCAACTCCTGCTGGTCGCCTTCTTTGCGCGTAAAGACACGGTAAAGCCAGTGATTGTCGGTTTTGTGAGCTATATCGGTTATCTTGCTGTCGCTATCCCACTGCGCCATACCATAGGCATGCCAGCGCTGGCCTTTGCTAACACCGTGCAGAACGCGCTGCGTCCCATCATGCTCATTGTGTTGTTACGTCTCGCCATCGGGCCACTGCGCATTCGCGAGATGATTCCGGCAACCGCGAAGATTTGTGTGGCTACAGGCGTCATGATCGCTGTTATTGTGGGTCTGGAGCAACTGACCTCCTATAGTGGATTACTCTCCCAGCACACTCTATTCTCACAGTTGCTTGCCGTTTTGGGAATAGGAGGCATCGCTACCATCGTCTACTTTGGTATGGTTGCCTTGCTAAAGGTTGAAGAAATCACCATTGTGAAGAAAGCTGTTTCCGCTAAGTTTAGCAAAAACAGCCTGTAGTATTGCTGTTCGCTTAAATTAAGGTGGTTTTGAAAAATTGATCATTCGACCTCCACTCTCTCCAGATGAACTGGCAGAGCATATCACAGGCTACGTTGAGGTAGCTCAGTCTTTTTCTCCTGACCCTTTGCCAGAGGACACCGCCAATTGGCTGCTACATAGACTCACTACTCTCCCTGGCTATCGCCAGGAGCAGGTACGCAGCGCGTATCGCAACGGTGAACAACTCGGTGGCTACAGGTTCTATGAACGCCTGTTGCGCGTGGGAGTCGCCCGGCTTGCCACCGGCTGTATTGGAGGAGTCTACACGCGTGCCGAAGCTCGCCAGCAGGGTGTGGCAACTGCGCTTATGCACGATGCGCTTGAGTATGCGCAGGCTCACGATTATGCCTTGTTGCTACTCGACGGTATTCCTCAATTTTATCACCGCTATGGCTACTGCGATGTGTATGATCTGTCTACACAAGAGCTTGATCGGCAGGCTATCCTGGCGCTGCCGGCGAGTACCTACACGGTGCGTCTGCCCACCCTGGACGATGCCCCAGGCCTGCTCGCGCTCTATGAGCGCTACTTTGGTCCCTACATAGGCAGTTTTGAACACTCAATCGAGCAACAAACGCATTGGATGCAGCATCTTGAGCCGGAAAAGCTCTTGCTGGTCAGCGATCCTGCCAATCAGGTGCGGGGCTATCTCTTCTTAGCCGCAACGCAAGCACGGGGTCCTTTCTTCTTAGCCGGAACTCAAGTGTGGGAGCTGGCAGTGGATGATTGGCCTGCGGCAGTCGCCTTGCTCCAGCAGCATATACGGCTGGTGGCAGGCCGGGAAGGTCAGGCTACTTCAGAGGCCTTTCTGTATAGCATGCCACCTATGTCCCCTATAGCACACTGGCTGGCGGAACATCTGGAGGTCATGAATATTTCTACCTGGGATATGCCGACATTCGGTTGGGCTGTGCGCGAGCAGACCTTTCGTCACCGGAACGCGGGCTGGATGGCACGCCTGGTGAGCCTGCCTGCTTTGACGCGGGCGATGCTGCCGGAGTGGCAGGCCCGCTGGCAACGTTCGTTGGCCCACTGGTCGGGCGATGTCTCCCTGGTGGTGGGGGATGAAGCCTTTACGTTACGTATCGCTGGCACGCATCTCTACTTGCTGGATGCGCCCGACCCCACTGCGCAAGCTCTTTTGTTGACGCCTCAAGCCTTCATACAGGCCATCTTCGGCTATGCCCCCATCGCCGGCGTTCTGCAACAACGCGAGCCGCCGCTGTCCAACGATCTAGCAACCGTGCTCACGATCCTCTTCCCCAGCGAGCAGACCTGGATACCAGCTTCTGATTGGTTTTAAAGGGGAGGAACGTCACCAAGTAGTGCTCAATTCGGCAGGGTGGCGAGCGATCCTCCCCGTCCGCGTAGGGACCGGGTGCCGGCCTCGCTTGCGC
>JALYTT010000724.1 GCA_030854145.1 Chloroflexota bacterium
TCATCTCATAGCCATGCATAGGGCGCTCCTGCAGAAGCTCTAAGAGAGCGAATTTCAGATCACCGCGCCCGAAAAAGCGCCGGGACTCGCCGCCGGGGCCGAAAGGTCCTTCAGGACCAAAGGGGCCACCAGGGCCGAAGGGACCACGTCCCCGACGCATGAAGAAACGGGGACCAGGGCCGAAGGGACCGCGGGGTCCCATTGGGCCATGATGCCCTCGACCAAAGGAGTGTGGGCCGAACTCTGGCCGATCTTCCTGTAACCAGGGAGGTGTCCAGCCGCCCTCCCAACCATTTTGAAATGCGAAACGTTTACCAAACATAGGATATGCTCCTTCTTCATAGTATTCTGACTTAAGCTCTATCGCAACATTACGATATATCGTTAATTATAACGATATATCGCTAATTTGTCAAGGGTCTGTGAAAAATTCCCTCTCTCCCTGCGTAGGGGCGATGGCTTGCCTCGCCCGTGCTGTCCACATGGGCGAGGCAAGCCATCGCCCCTACAAAGGAAACTTGCTTGCATGAGGGGTAACACCATGGTAGACTGAGGAGAAAGTCGCCTATCCAGGCACATAGTTCGCACATGACAAGCATCGTAGTAAACTGGAGGTGCAGCGTCGGCACGCACTCCACCCACAGCCTTCCTGAAAGAAAAATGTATCGACGGTTTTTGTAGATGAGGATGTATCAAGTGAATAACGAACCTGAAATCAGCCAGAGGAGAACCACCTTGCCGGAACACCAGCGCACTGGAGATCGATTTGCAGGACGACGCGTTGTAACCATTGGCGGAGGCTCTGGGACCTTTGCTCTCCTTTCCCACTTGAAAAAATACCCTTCCAACAACATCAGTGCCATCGTCACCATGTCGGATAGTGGAGGCAGTTCACGCAAGCTGATGGATGAATTTCGCCGCCAGTTGCCGCTGGGAGACCTGCGCATGTCGCTGGTGGCGCTCGCCCGCAATGGCGCATTGTGGCGCGAAGTATTTATGCATCGTTTTCAGCATTCAGAAGAGGTCGGGGATGATACGCCTCACAGGGGGGTGGGGGGTCACAGCCTGGGAAACCTGATCCTCAAGGGACTACAGGATATCAATAATGACGACCTCATGCTGGCGATTGAAGATGCGCAGGAATTGCTAAATACCGCTGGCCGGGTCTTACCTGTAACTCTGGCGCAGACCATGATCTGCGCCGATCTGGAAGACGGCAGCACCATTTGCGGCGAGACCGAGATCGACACACGCGGCACGAAAGATCGCGGCTCCCTCTCGCCCATCACGCGACTGCGTATGGTACCCGATGATGTCACCGGCTGCGCCCAGGCCATCCGGGCCATCCGGCGCGCGGACATCATCATCATTGGCCCCGGTGATCTCTACACCAGCCTGATCCCCAACCTGCTGGTATGCGATATCGCCCGCGCTGTCCGTGAGTCCGATGCCGAGAAGGTCTATGTCTGCAACCTCATGACCAAGCATGGAGAGACCGACGACTATAAGGCTTCGGACTTCGTAAACGAGATTCACCGCTACCTGGGCGGTCGCGTTGACCGCGTGATCATTAACGACGGCCCCTTCCCCCAGGATGTACTACGGACCTACGCGCTACAGAGGAGCGAGCCAGTCTCCATAGACCGGGCGCGCCTGACGCGCCTGGTACCTAATGTTGTCATCGGACACCTGAATCTGGAGGATGACACCCTTGCCCGCCACGATCCAGAACGCGTGGTGCGGGCCATCTTCCCTCCCGATGGGTTATAACTACTAATCTATCGGCAGCATCACATAGCGCCCCCTGAGAGAAAGCGTGGTGGGTTTCTCATCTCCGCGAAACCCACCGGCCACTTTTTAGCCCAATTCCTGCGCGAGCTGCTCAAACTCCTCACGCGGGAACGCGCGCATCGTCTGAGTGCGTACACTGCCCTGGGCAATGGTGCCCAGGATCAGGCGAGCCGCCGTCTGGTCATCGGGGGCCTCGGTAACTACGATGTAATCGTACTGGCCCATGACCAGATAAAACCCTATCAGTCTGCCTCCTGCTTCGCGAACAGCCTTGTCGAACGTCTCCAGGCGTTCCGGCGCGTTCCTGGCTTCCTTGATGCCCTGTTCCGTAAGATTCACCAGGCTAATGTAGGTTGGCATAAATAAGCCCTCCTCGTACTGTGTGGCGGACTACTGCTGACGACTACAGGTGGAGCGTTTAGAGGTTTTGCTGTTGCCATTGTACAATCAACCAGCCTCTCTCCACAAGGGGGCATATCTGTAGGGGCGATGGCTTGCCTCGCCCGCGTGGTCA
>JALYTT010000354.1 GCA_030854145.1 Chloroflexota bacterium
GGCTTGCCTCGCCCGCGTCGGCCACCACGGGCGAGGCAAGCCATCGCCCCTACGCGGACCTTAAACATACAAACGTACCAGTAGACATCCAGGCGGCAATATGAGATACTCATCAGCAGTAGAGTCGTAATAGTTGGAGGTTTCCTCTATGTCCTCAATGTATCCGCCATATGGTGGTGCGGTAGGTCGTTCGTGTCAGCGATGTCGTGCGCCACTTGCCCCTAACGAAGTAACGTGTGGGAATTGTGGCCAATATAATGCGCCGGCCAGCGGTCCTACTGGTGTGCAGGGACCTTCCGGTACCTCCTGGGGAGGCGGCGGCAGCGTGCCTCCAACTGCTTATGGACAGGAGCAGCAACGTCAGTATCCGGGATCAGCCCCACAGTGGGGGCAGCAACCTCCTATGCCAACTGCTCCTCCCACGTATGGCGGCATGGCCTCCGCTCAGCAGCCCCAGTCCTATAATGGCATGCCCGGTATGTCCTCTGCCCAGCAGCAATATAACGGTATGCCTGTGTCTTCCGTCAATAACTCTTACGGTGCATCGCAAACTGGCTACCCTACGCGAACTACAACGGGTGGCTTTCAGCAACCTCAACAGTTCCAGCAACCATCAGGGTTCCAGTCGGGAGTGTATCCGCCTTCGAACGATGGATTTGGCCTGCCGCCTACGCGCAAGCGGGGGCCAGGCATAGGTCTTATTGTGGGGATTGTGCTCCTGGTAGTGGTGCTGCTTGGCGCGGGGACCGGTAGCTATCTCTATCTGAATCGCTCTTCCACAGGAAATACCCCGGCTGCCACTCCAGTTACCACGGCTCCCACTGCCATACCTGTGGGGCCGCTTTTGTTTAAAGATAGCTTTATGGATAACCAGAATCACTGGGATACGACCAGTGCCCAGGGCAAGTATTCTGTGAAGCTTGGTAACGGTTCCCTGGTGCTGGAGGATGATGAGAATACCCTGTTCCCAGAATTGCTCCCCAACAAAACGTTTGATAATTTTACGCTGACCGTGGATGCCTCCCTCTCTAAGGGTGACCCAAATAGTGGCTATGGCATCTACACGCGCATGGCTTTAAATCAGAATACCGGTCTTCCCACTACCTATTATCGCTTTGAACTCTATGGCGATGGCACCTATGGCATATTCAAGGGGGCCTTAGACGCTACAGGCGCGATTCAGAGCAGCAAAATAATCTATGGGCGTCATCCGGCCATCCAGAAACAGGGCAGCGTCAATCATATCACCGTTGTCGCCAAAGGCACGACGATGAGCCTGGTCGTGAACGGGCAGACCCTCTATACCTTCTCCGATACCAGCTATCGAAGTGGGGTCACGGCTCTGTTCGTCTCCAATGTCCCGCAAACGCCGCCTGGCGCGCAAGCCACATTCGCGAACCTGGCGATCTACCAACCGGCCGGATAAGGGATGGTTTCTGTGATGTGTATTGTATGGGGTGCCGTAGACCCGTGCCGTTATCCGTAGCGCGTGGCTTGCCTCATATGTTGAAGGAGTTGTATGCAAGAACCTGCACAGGAAAAGGCTGCTTTGCCAGATGCCCTGTACGATCTTCAGGTGTGGGATCAACTCTCGCTCTCTGAATGCGTTGAGATTGCGCTCCTGGTTGAACGGCATGTGCCGCCAGCATTTCAATTTGTAGGTATAGAGACCTGTATGGCTGGCACACAACGTCACCAGATTGCCCGCTTTACCTGGCAATCTCCAGCGGAGCCCGAACCATGGCCCTTCATGCTGATTCCAGGCAGTGTCGCTACGTTGGGCTACGATCGATCGTATAGACCGAAACCCAGTCCAGAGCTAATGTACGAATGGTGGAAACCTTATCCTGACGACGATGACGTTCAGGCTGCTGCCAACGAGGATGCGTTTCGCTCTCTTCTGCCATCGTTGTATGATCAACTTCATCAGCAGATGGATGGTGTTCTTTCGCCACTGCGAACGGTGGCCATTCAGCCATTTCTCCTGGAGGTGACTGCGCGCCCTTCACCGCAATTGGTTGCCAGGGTGGTAGGCAAGTATCAACGTCAAGACCTCCTGTCCAGAAAAAGACAGACCATCAGAAAGCACTGGAGCAAATGCTGGCCTCCTGAGTTCCCTCCCTCTATCGCGGCAAGGCTGATTGGTCAAGCAGGCTTTCGTTTTCCGATGTCTGACGAATGGGAATATGCGTGTGCGGGGGGATCTCGGACATTATTTTATTGGGGCAATGCGCCATTCGACGAAGACAAATGGCAATATCCCCGTGTCTGGAGGGGGCATGTTCCCCTCCACGAAAGTGCAAGACATAATATGGACACCCCTCTCAATGCTTTTGGCCTCGCGATGGTGACACATCCGTACTGCTGCGAATGGTGTGCTGAACCTCAGATCAAGCGAGGAGGGGATGGCGGTGTTGCCATGTGTGGAGGTGAAGGGCGGCTGGCTATTTCCCTCTCAAGTGCCTCTTCTTATGTCTATCATATCGACAACGAAGAACATTATCGCACAGGATTTTTTTATCCCGGATATGTTCGCAGGCTCTATGATCTGGTTCGCCCGCGATTGTGAGAGAGACAAGCCCTACAGGTTGTGTTTAGCCCTCCTGCAAGGCGCGCGCATATACCGCCGGATCAACATTGCCGCCGCTCACGATGCAGCAGACACGTTTGCCCGCGAAGCGTGCCGGGTTAGCCAGCACGGCGCCCAGCGCCAGGGCCCCTGTTGGCTCAACTTTGAGGTTGGCATACAGAAAATAGGCGCGCAAAGCCTCCAGTGTCAGGGCATCGTCCACCTCGATGATATCGCCGATCCCCTGCTGCAGGATCTCCCAGTTGAGCGCACCGAGACTGACGGTGCGCGCCCCGTCGGCGATGGTATCCGGCTCCTGCTCGTTGCGCACGAGGCGACCGCTGCGCAGCGAGCGGGCGGCGTCGTTGGCGGGTAGCGGCTCGGCTCCGATGATCTCCGTGCGTTTCCCCAGGTAGTCGCGCGCGATGACCTGGCCTGAACAGAGGCCGCCGCCGCCAACCGGGACGACCAGCACCTCGAAATCGGTAGCGCTCAGGATCTCCTGACCCAGGGTCGAGTTCCCGGCGACGACCCGGTAATCGTCATAGGCCTGCGCCAGAAAGCTGCCGGGCTGCTCCGCCAACAACTGTCGCGTGCGCTCGGCCCGGCTGGTGGTGCGCACGTCGATCAGGTCCGCCTGCCCGCCATACGCGCGTACCGCGTCGATCTTGACCTGCGCGGAGGTTGCCGGCATCACAATAGTTGCCTGTTTGCCTGATAGTTTGCTGGCATAGGCTACCGCTTGCCCAAAGTTGCCGGAGGAGGCCGCAATCACACGCTCTTCAGGGATGCTGGAGAGCAGGTTGTACGCGGCGCGAAACTTGAAGCTGCCCGTGTGCTGAAAGGTCTCGCTGGCAATGGTGATGTCGCAACCCAACCTCTCAGAAAGCCTGGGACTGGGGAGCAGCATCGTGGGCCGCAGGTGACCCGGCAGGGTCTCCCACACGGATGCCATGTAACTTGCTGTCAGTTCAGGGGCTGTGGTGTAATGCTGTAGCATGGTCCAACTCCAGACGTTTTGTAATCATACACTGACTGTGGAATATTGTACCATGCCCCTGGTAGTTGACATGAAGATGCGGAAGAATGACATACTTCTTCATCCCATCGCTCTCACCGATATTCAGAAAGCCCCCGACACCATTTAAACGAGCGCGGCGATAAACTCCTCCTCACGGTCCGCCAGGCGTTCCAGCAATGCAGGCAGGGCAGCTCGTTCGTTGGCTACAGATATTTGTTGGATCTGGCCATAGAGCTGGCACTCTTCCCAACGGATGGCTGCGGCAGCGGGAAGCTTTTTACGAAGGAAGAAGGCGCTATCCAGGCAGCGTTGTGCCGACACCCGCCAGCTAAAGTACGGCAGCGCCCCCAGGCCAATCTCTGGCCATGCCTGGAGATCGCTGGACAGAGTGCGCATGGCTGTGGGACCATAGAAGGCCATAGGCCCACTGGGGAACAGCTCTTCTGCCTCCCACGCAAGGTTCTCGCGGGCGCGAGCCAGCGTCTTTTCCCAGATCTCCTCCTCAGTCGGAGGCTTCCCCTGTGCGCCGATCCGCCATAAACCGTAGGGTTTGCCCGTATAGATGTCGCGTTGCCACGCAGCCAGAAAGTCGCTCAATGGGAGGGGCGTAGCCACATAGCCTTCTGGATCGTGGACAATTACCGCGTCGGGCTGCAAAGCCAGTACAACAATAGCATGATCGCTGCCAGAGATCTGATGATGATCAGGCATATACGTGAGATAGCCCATATCAAGCATGCCAGCCACCACCGGACCCGACTTTAGCGCATCCTCCAGGCTGGCCAGTGCGGTGGCGTCATTCGGGGAACTTGTATAGGTGTAGCTATAATTCAAAGTACGCAGTAGGTGTTCGCCTGCATGATGATACGCATAACCATCGACGGCAAAAAAGCTCTGCTTATCGCGAATATACACAAAGCCGAAAGGTTCACCACTCACACATTCCAACCACTCGACAGGATAAGCATGCCCCTGATGGGCTAGAACCATCTGTAAACTTCTTATCAGACAATAGCTCATTCGCCCCTCAAAGGGAACCAGTGGAAGCATCATCGTAATCTCTCCTGTTCTTAGAATACACTAGCTCGCATCGCGCGCGGGTAGCAGAGGATACTGGATTTCGGTGATATAGGACGCCGGATCATCTGTGTGCGCTGGATCGAGGTGATAAATCTCACGACATGGTCCTGCTATGCGATAGCTGCTCAGCGAGAGCCAGTGATCCAGCGCGCCATAGGCTCTGCTGATGTTTATATAATCACCACGAAAAATGACGCACGCAACCGGCTCCCCGCCCACCAGCCTTTCACAGCGTAGATCGGCCAGGGAAGAAGGTAGAGCGGTAACTGGCAGGCCTACAAAAAGATCAAATCCTTCATCCAGTTGACTCTCATCGTAGTAGAGATGGATCACAGGGCCACTTGAGACCACTGCGTGCTGCTCGCAGTGACGCACGACCATTTGCGCGAAAGGGCCGATCTCTGCGGTAGTCGCAATACACTGGCGTAGACCAACTAGCGTAAGCGGCTCGGTTTGCTTGAGCGCGACATCGAAAAGTGGCATACAATCAGCATCGGCCAGTTGCTTTGTGCGTGCAATCATGCGTTGGAGACGCGCCTGCTCGTCCGCAACAAGTTGCTCCTGAGCCGCTATCCGCTGGTGCAGCAGTGCCTCAACCGTCTTCGTGTCGTAGGTTTGCAGCAGCCGCGCCATCTCTTCCAGCGTAAAGCCACAGTCTTTGAGTGCCAGAATACGCACCACATCGACCAGTTGCCCAATTTCATACAATCGGTAGCCGCTCTCTGGATCGATCTGCATTGGCCGCAGCACATTCAATGCGTCATAGTATCGCAACGTTTTTATCGATACCTGACTGAGGCGCGCAAATTCTCCAATCTTGAGCATAACCTTCCCTTTCTACACTTCTATAGAGAGCTTACATCCTCCCCTAAGGGGAGAGTCAAGGGATAAGTGCAACAGCTTCGCTCTTTGGCGTGAATTGGGGCAATTTCCTGGGCATGGTCATCGCGGCCCTGGCACTGCTGGTGATTGGCCTGATCCAGTTCCGCTCTGCCGATATCAAGCTAGGTTAACAATAGACAATGAGGATCACGGGAAAGGGTGTTTGTGTCTAAAAGGTGTTGGCAAATTGAGCCGGGTTTTGCTGTATCGATTGAGTTGGGCCAGCAGTAGTTCCAAAGACGGCTGCTGGCCCAACTCGTGTGATTCGATGGTTCGTTACACGTTCGTGTCTGGACGGTCCATCTGGTCTGGTTGATCTAATGTGGCCGGGTAATCCTCCTGGGCCGGGTGATCCAGTTGGTCCCGCCGAGTTTCGCCCTCGGCGGCAGGATTGAGGCCGACGGCCGCATCTGCGAAGACGGCTTCATCGGGCTGAGAATCGCGCTCGCGGAGCAACTGGTACAGGATAATGGCGCTGAATGTTCCCGTACCAATGCCGCCCAGAGCAAAGTTACCGATGTTGATGGTAAAGTTGCCGGCTCCCATGATGAGCGCAACTGCCACGGTAATTAGATTACGACTTCTGGTGAAATCAACCCTGCTCTGTACCCAGATGCGCCCGCCGGTGGCGGCGATCAGGCCGAAGAGGGCGAAGGCGAGTCCACCAATGACACCGATGGGAATGGTGCCGATCAACGCACCAAACTTGGGACAGAAGCCAAGCAGGATGGCCACAATAGCGGCGATCACAAAGACCAGGGTGGAATAGATGCGGCTGACGGCCATGGCCCCAATATTTTCGGCGTATGTCGTCACACCGGGTCCACCACCAAAGCCCGAGACGATGGTGGCAATGGCATCACCCAGGAAGGCGCGACCGAGATAGGGGTCCAGGTTACGCCCGGTCATCGCGCCCACGGCCTTGATGTGTCCCAGATTTTCCGCCACCAGGATGATAGCCACCGGCGCAACCAGTACCATGGCATTTGCCTGGAAGGTGGGTGCAGCGAAGCTTGGTAGACCGATCCATGCGGCATTTCCGACAGGTGAGAGGTCGATAGGCGTACCCAGGCCGAAGCCGTTAGCCAGGAGCAGGTAGACGAGGTAGCCAGCAACACCGCCAATGAGAATGGGCAGGCGGCGTAGTGGCCCAGGCGCATAGACGGCAACCAGCGCAAGAACCAGGAGGGTGAACAGCGCCATCCAGGTATCGAACGGCGTTTTGCTGGCATCTGCAACGGCTACCGGAGCCAGGTTGAGGCCGATAACGGCAACAATAACGCCGGTCACTGCTGGCGGCATCAATTTCTCAATCCAACGATAGCCGACAAACAAGACGATAACAGCAATAATAGCGTAGACAACGCCGCTGGCGATAATGCCGCCTAAGGCCACATCAATATGGAGGTTGGGTCCCTTGCCGCTATAGGCGGTGACGGCGATGACGACAGCGATGAAGGAAAAGCTCGAACCCAGGTAACTTGGTACATTCCCTCCTGTAACGAGGAAGAAAATAAGCGTACCGATGCCGGAAAAGAAGATAGCAGTATTGGGGTTGAAGCCCATCAAGATGGGGCCTAAGACGGTGGACCCGAACATGGCCAGCACATGCTGCAAGCCAACTAAGATGCTCTGTCCCCAGGGGAGTCTTTCATCGGGCGCAATCACGCCTTCGCTCTTCTGGGTCCAGCGTGGGAAGTATCCTCGCCGTGCGGTGGTGTCGGTGGTCGCCATACATGGTCCTCCTTACAAACAATGGATGAATACTGGAGAAAAATGGTGTGGGTGCGGAATACGAGGGTTAGTGTGTGTCGCTAGAGCCTCCTTTCCGTAGCTAGATTGATGTCAGGAGTGGATGCGAGGGATGTGTAAGCAATTATACCATGAGTCGGGGCGAAACTCCATATGCCTGCTTGTCAATTCAGTATTGAGCACCTGCTCCCCTGCCCAGGGTGCAGTTCATATTTTTGCAAGCTCAAGAATTGGGCGACTCAGCAGAGCAAGAGATGGTATGAGAAGGAGCACAGGAATAGGAGTCAAAGCAGGAGGTGACCC
>JALYTT010000028.1 GCA_030854145.1 Chloroflexota bacterium
CTCTAGCATCCCTGGCTGTGGCAATGCTGGGCGTGCGCGTCTTTGGCGTGCTGCGTGGCGCCTTCCGCTATCTTGAACGGCTGGTCTCTCATGATGTGACCTTTCGCTTACTGGCACAGTTTCGTGTCCGGTTCTATCATGCACTTGAACCACTGGCTCCTGCACGTCTGATGGCGGACACAACGACCCGCTCCATGAATGCGACGAGCGGTGATCTCTTGAGCCGCTTTGTCACGGATATTGAAACCTTACAAGAACTGTATGTGCGTGCCATCTCGCCTCCTATCGTGGCCCTCATCATCGGTATCATCATGTGGGTCGTGCTGGGCGCATACAATGGAGTGTTCGCACTGACGTTCCTGGCGTTTTTTCTCCTGGCGAGCATCGGCGCCCCCTTGTTTATGCACGTGCTGAGTCAGAGACTGGAACGCCGCATTGTTCAAGTCAGGGCTGCATTCGCTACCAGTCTGGTAGATAGCGTCCAGGGCATCGCCGATCTGCTGGCGTTTGATCAGGCAGACACACAGAGAGAACACGTCGAGCACTTGAATCGGCAACTGGTTCGTTTGCAGACTGGCCGGGCAGTCTTAGGCGGATTGCGCGAGATGCTGGATATTCTGCTCACCGATGGATGCGTGTGGGTAATGCTTCTTGTTGCGATTCCTCTGGTCCGCTCAGGGCAACTCAACGGCGTCTACCTGGCATTGATTGTCCTGGCGGCGTTAAGTAGTTTTGAAGCGGTCCGTCCACTGGCGAACGCGGCACAGTTGTTTGGTGGGTGCCTGGAAGCAGCCCGACGACTCTTCGCTGTCGTTTCAGTACCACCTGCTGTTCACGACCCCGAAGGTGCCGCGCCCATGCCGACAACATATAATCTGGCCGTGCGCAACCTCTCTTTTCGCTATAGTCAGGAGACGCCACTTGTTTTGAACGATATCAATTTCTCCGTGCCCCAGGGTCATTGTCTTGCCATCGTTGGGCCGAGTGGTGCGGGCAAGTCAACGCTCGCCAACCTGCTGGTCCGCTTCTGGGATTACGAGCAGGGGAGCATCACGCTTGGTGGTTATGAATTGAAGGCGCTCCGGCAGCAAGATATTCATCGTTGTATCGGCGTGATCGAGCAAAAGACGCACCTGTTCAATACCACTGTACGCGAAAATCTCCTGCTCGCTCGGCCAGATGCAAGCGAGGAAGAGATGGAGCAGGCGGCTCGTAAGGCGTGTCTCCATGATTTCATTCAATCGCTTCCCCAGGGCTATGATACTTTGATCGGAGAGCAGGGCTTCAAATTCAGTGGTGGAGAACGTCAGCGTCTGGCGATTGCACGTGCTTTTCTCAAAGATGCCCCGATCCTGCTATTGGATGAGCCAACGGCACACCTGGATGCTTCAACTGAGGAAGGGATTATCCATGCGTTACGCACTTTTATGCAGGGACGAACGACGATTCTCATTACCCATCGGCTGATAGGGCTGGACATGGCAGACGAAATTCTGGTTATGCAGAATGGAAGCATCAAGGAGTGTGGTGTGCATCATGAACTCGTACAGGCTGAAGGTCTCTACTGGAAGCTCTGGACGGTGCAGAATCAGGCACTGACCTCCTCAAGCGAGAGTGAACGTGCAAGGTTGCCTCTTCACGAGGAATGAGATGCCTCTTTTATTTTTTTTGAAATCAGCGCGTAACGCACAAAATAGAAAATACTGATCCCCACACAAGGAAGACCAACACAGAGGAAAAAGATTCCTGTAGGGCCAACCGGGTTGATAGTAAACACGCCGACGGTCAGGCAGAACCAGGCAACGCTAAAGAAGATGAGGGCAACCGTTGAATAATGAACCATCTTTTTCATCATCGTTTCACCCTGCTCTGACGTATTCGTACTCATACCTGTTGTCTCCTCTGATTCATGATTGCCAGAACGGTAAACAGGGCGAACAACACAAACAATACAAGATAGGAACTGACCGGAGCTTTGGGACGTTCCTGTGTCAATTCGGTCTTCACGGTCTGTTTTATCTCCTCAGACAGGGAAAACCCTAACTGGGAGTGGGCAATGATGTACACCAGAACGAGTAGCCCGATTACATAGAGTGGAATTGTTGCATAAGCAAGGAATGCTTCAAGCACATCTGCTGACATTGAGAGACCTCCTTTTTTCAAACATCCTGCACTTCTTTTTCGCGAACGGGCGGAACGACATTCAGACCTTTAAAGACATGAAAGAGAAACCAGAGCGCAGGAATGAGCATCGACATTCCAACGAGTGCACTGATAAAGAGTTCCAGCAATGTCAGAGGAGGACTGGCGGCACCGGTAACGGTCAGACTGGGAGGAACAATATAGGGAAGCTGTGCAAGTCCCCACGTTCCAATGATGGCTCCAGTTCCCATAATAATGAGAATGCGAGAGAGTTGGAAGCGTCGAAACACTAAAGCTGCTCCCGAGGCGATGCCAAGCACAATCGCAATAGCGACTGCCCAGAGTGCGTGGTCAAGCATTCCCTGCCAGAGAATGGGCGCTCCCGATGGAGTCAGAGCAAGGCCAACAATGCCTAGAACTGCCATACACGCCCCGGCAATAAGAGCACGCCAACGGAAGCTCTCTACGAGCTTCGGCTTTTTTCTTCTTTGCGCCTCCACTGTCAGATAGACCGCCGAAATTGTTGCACAGAGTGCCACTGCCATCAGCCCAATGGTGATTGCAAAGGGGGTCAGCCATGCCCCGATGAGTCCAACGGGCATTTGCCCATGGACGATGCCCAGCGCTCCACTGGCGACTGCCGCAGCCAGCGTCCCAAAAAGAAAGGGCGTGATGATACTGGCAACACTAAATGTGCGCCCCCAGACAGGTTGTAAGGCGCTAGAACTAAATGAACGGAAGACAAATGTGGCACCACGCAAGACGATCCCTATTAAGATCAACATCAGGGGGATAAAGAGAGCCGTTGTGAGCAATTGCGCCACACTTGGAAACGCCGTCAGCAGGCCCACAACCAGGTACGTCAGCCAGACATTATTGGCTTCCCACACAGGCGCTATCGCAGCTTTGATCAGCTCACGCATCTCCTTTTTCTGGGAACCAAAGGCCAGAGCATCCCAGAGGCCACCACCAAAATCGGCTCCCTCCAGGGAGGCATAGATGATAATCGAGATCCAGAGTAAGACCGCGACAGCATAAGGCAGGATCATCGTAGTGCCTCCTCTTGAACGTTTATCTTATTGCGATTTTCCTCCTCTATGATCAGATCTGACCACGAGAGGTGCGGCTTTTTTCTTCGTGCAAGCCGTAATAAAAACGCCACCAGGGTCACCCCAAGGAAGAGGTAGATGCAGGAGAACACGAGAAAGCTTATATTCATCCAGGGATCGGGCGTAACAGCATTACTGACGTGCATGATATTGTAAATGATCCAGGGTTGGCGTCCTTCCTCCGTCGTGATCCAGCCAAGCTCGACGGCGAGGAAACCACAGACACCGGCGATCACAATACCCCACAGAAGCCATTTCTGCTCTGGTATGCGGCGCTTGCGCTTGAAATAGAGAAACCAGAAGAGAGCGCCGGCCAGGAAGATGAAAAATCCGCAACCGACCATACCATCGAAGGCAAGATGGACGCGAATCGGCTCCGGTCTTGCGCTCGGCGGGAAGGCATCCAGCCCTTCGGTGTACGAATTGAGAACAAAGTGTGAAAGCAGGCTTTCTCCTTGAGGAATGGCAATGGCAAAGGGTGTTTGTCCGGTTTGTGGATCAGGGAAACCGCCGATGTAGAGAGGCAGCCCATAGCCTGAACGCATCACACCTTCGATGGCCGCATATTTGGCTGGTTGCAGCCGTTCAATAGAGCGTGCATTCAGATCTCCGCTGAAGATCTGAAGCGGAATCGCGACCGCTCCCACAGCCAGACAGAGGAGCAATCCTTTGCGGTGATAATCGTCTCGTTTCCCTCTGAGCAGACCGAAGGCATAGACAGCAGCAGCACCAAAACCGGTTGAGACAAAGCAGGCCAGAATCATATGCACCGTTTCAAATGGCGTACTGGGATTGAGGATGGCAGCAAACGGATTAATGTTGGTCATCGTGCCATGGGCCATTTGAAAGCCGGTGGGCGAATTCATCCATGAATTGGCGCTGGTAATAAACCAGGCCGAGGTACTGCCGCTGAGGACAATGGGGATCGTAATCAGCCAATGCACTTTGGGCGCAAGCCGTCCCCATCCGTAGAGATAGAGGCCAAGAAAGATGCCCTCCATAAAGAAGGCAAACCCTTCCAATGCAAATGGCAGGCCAATGATGGAACCAGCCTGACCTGCAAATGGGGGCCAGAGCAGGCTAATCTCAAATTCGACGATTGTGCCAGAGACCGCACCAATGGCAAAGAGAATCGCAAATACACGCGTCCACTGGCGAGCGAGCATCATCAGGCTGGCATCTTTTCGTAAGAGTGCAAGCCCTTCAGCAAGACAGAGCAGAACAGGGAGTCCTACGCCCAGGACAGAAAAGATAATGTGAAAGACAAAGGATAACCCCATCTGAGAACGCGCGGCAATAAGATTGGTAAACATTGCTTTTCCGATACTCCTTGCTCTCAATGATGAGCCTGGAACTCATGTAGAGATTCAAAATAAATAAAACGTAAATTGTAGTAGGGGCCTCACCTCTACCCGGTTCTCCTACTCTCTCTCCTTTACGGATCATCCGCGTTGACTATAACACACTATAGTTATATTTTGGTAAGATTTGGAGCATAGCGGCATCACCTCTGTTCTCTAGGATCGCTTTTCTCTTGCCACTCAATCGCATTGTAATCTATTCAATCAGGTCTTCTCAGTGGGGAGTAAAAATCGGCATGACGTTGCTTCTTACCAACTTCTAACCTTATAATGGTAGAAAGAGAGGAGAGACACTGCGAGAAAAAGCTCCTCCAGAAGAGAGACAGAGGTGTCTTTGTCAGTGAAGTGAGGAGAGGAGCATTCCGAAAAAAACGCATTGATGAGGAGTCAAACCCATTTCCTCATAAGGATTTCAGGATGAAGAAGCGGATACTTGTTGTCGAGGATGAACAGCCAATCTTACAATTTCTCCAGCGCGGGCTGACACACAAAGGCTTCGAGACGATCGCTGCTGTCAACGGGGAAGAAGCGCTGAAGGCTGTGCGTGACGATGTACCCGACCTCGTTGTTCTTGATGTGATGCTGCCAGATTTTGATGGTGTTGAGGTTTGTCAGTACCTGCGCTCAATGGGAAACGAGACCTTGCCCATTTTGATGCTGACCGCCAGAGATGAATTAACCGATAAAATTGCCGGATTAAATAGTGGGGCCGATGATTATATCACCAAACCCTTTGATTTTGAAGAACTGGTTGCGCGTATACGAGCGGCACTCCGGCGCGTCGAGAGCTTGCAACCCCTCTCACAGACCATCGAGGTAGGAGACATGATCATTGATGTCGCCGCACATCAGGTCATCCGCGCGGGCAAACCGGTAGAATTGACGCACCGCGAGTACGACCTGCTTGAATTCCTGGCTCAGAACGTTGGCTGTGTGTTGACAAAAGAACGGATCTTTGAACGCGTCTGGGGCTATGATAATGAAGCGGGACTGGAAGTGATCAAAGTCTATATCAACTATCTGCGCACCAAGTTAAATAGCAATGACCAGCCTGACCTGATCCATGCCATACGAGGTGTTGGGTATATGCTCAAACCATAGAGGAGGAGGCCGTCTATGGCAACGAAGATCAGCCAGAGACCTCGTTCTGCGTGGCTTTTCACCTGGATTAAGAGACCACATTCGCTGCGCACGAGATTGGTGCTCTGGAATATCCTGATCCTTCTGCTAACGCTTCTTCTCCTGAGTAGCATCGTCTATTCACTCGTCAGCTATTACCTGCAAAGTAGTCTGGACACACGGCTTGAGATACAGGGAGAGAAACTGCAACTCGCCACCACAATCTGGTTCTCAACAGGTCACCCTATCAATTCTGATTTCTTCACTCAATTAGTACAAGGCGTCCAGCAAGACGAGTTTACGTCTGATCCACTCTATGTCAAGATCTTTGATGCCAGGACCGGAGAACCAATCCAACGATCACCGAACCTGCTACAAGAACGCATCCAATATAGCCAGAGCGATTTCACGGCGGCCCTTCATGGCAAAAAAATCTTTCATACGTATCAGAATAGTAATGGAAATCAGGTCCGCGTCCAGACCCTTCCACTGCAAAGTCCGACGCATCAGATCATCGCTGTTGCACAGGTTGGGCGTTCCCTGACGTCCATCCAGGAGGTTCAGAGGATTCTGGCTCTTGTCCTGATCATAGCAGGATTGGGTGCAGCCCTCGTTGTCTATTTCAGCAGTTTCTGGCTCATTGGTCACGAATTGCAGCCGCTCCGCAAGCTCAGTCTCACGATGAAAAATTTAAGTATGCAAGGACTGGGAATGCATCTTCTAGCTACAGAACAGGCTGTGGAGATGAAACTGCTAACAGAAGCCTTCAATCAGATGTCGGAACGCCTGGAAGCCGGGTTTACGCTGCAACGCAATTTTGTCGCCGATGTCTCCCACGAACTGAGAACGCCTCTCACCTCGCTGCGAGGACAGGTAGAAGTTCTCTTCATGGATGCTGAACTGAGCGAAGGAGTCAGTCAGGACCTCCGGCAGATCCAGGCCGAATTAGTCCATCTCTCGCGCATGGTTAGCAATCTACTGGCGATGGCCCGCGCGGACATTGGAATGTTGCCCCAGATATCAGGTGAAAGCATCCAACACGTTGAACTGGATCTGCTCCTGGTCGAAGTCGCTCGCCAGGCACGCTTCCTCAAGCAACACATCGCCCTGGAACTTGGCGAACTGCAACAGGTCTGGACGCTGGGTGATGCCGATCTGCTCAAACAACTGTTGCTCAATATCGTCGAGAATGCATTGGCATATACCCCTGCCGGAGGAACTGTCTGGACAGAGGTGGTGTGTACTTCAACTATTCCTCCCGCCCTCAAAGAAAGAAACAAGAGTGAGCAGAATGAATGGGCCAGGATCAACATTCGTGATACCGGGCAAGGAATCCCACCGACTGATCTACCACATATTTTCGAGCGTCATTATCGGGCACCCCAGGCCCGATCACGTAGTAAACTCGGTTCCGGCCTTGGACTTGCCATTGCTCGCCTCATCGCTCAAGCACATGGTGGGGAGATTACAGTCGAAAGTGAACTGGCGAAAGGTTCGTGCTTCTCTGTCTGGCTTCCCATGTGTCGCCCTCTGATTTCAGAGGACAAACAGAACCTTACCCTTTCATCACATTGACGGGAATATGCGCCCCTTCTGGTCCATCAGGGCCAGCCAGATGAGCATGTGTGGGGCGACCAGAGCGAGACCGGCCTGGAGGTCATTAAAGAAGCTTCCCCAGAATAGAAGAGGATACTTACCGAATTATAACCAGCAGCCTTTATACTATTGGTGTACCTTGAAAGCGTGATGAAAACATACAGGGATTTTTTGATCGGGAACGGGGAATGGGTGCATGCAAGATGACATCCCTTCCTCAATTCGCCTGAAGAGATGAGCCTGTTTTTACCCATACTTGATTATATGGAAGCGTTCTCTATCTTGTTACACATTCCAGCGTAATGGCGTGTGTTGTATAGAGAAATAGGATACATCTTCAGATCAGCCTGAGAGCAAATTTCATGAAAACACCTCTTTTTGCTGATCTCTACATTGAGGAAAGAAGGATAGATACGAGATGAGTGCTAAAGTCAGCGATTTTCTGTTGGAACGACTTTCACAATGGGGAGTCAAGCGTATTTTTGGCTACCCCGGTGATGGAATCAATGGTATCTTGGGAGGGCTGGGCCGTCACCCGGATCTCTTTGAGTTTGTGCAGGTGCGTCACGAAGAAATGGCAGCATTTATGGCGACCGCCCATGCGAAGTTTACTGACGAAGTTGGTGTCTGCCTGGCAACGTCTGGTCCAGGGGCTATTCACCTCTTAAATGGTCTCTATGATGCGAAAATGGATCATCGTCCGGTGGTCGCAATTGTTGGTCAATCGGCGACAACGGCCATCGGAGGCAACTATCAACAAGAAGTTGACCTGGTCTCGTTGTTTAAAGACGTAGCAGGAGAATACGTCTATATGGCGTCTAGCCCGGTCCAGATTCGCCAACTCGTCGATCGTGCGATGCGCATTGCCACGACCGAACGTTCCGTCACCTGCATCATCATTCCAAAAGATGTGCAGGAGATGGACGCAGTTGAGGCACCACCTCACATGGCAAATACGATTCATACTGGTACCGGTTATTCGACGCCTCGTGTTGTCCCGACTGATGCTGATCTCCAGCGTGCCGCTGATATTCTGAATGAAGGCAAAAAGGTTGCTATTCTTGTTGGTATCGGAGCAAAACATGCTGCCAACGAAGTGATTGAGGTTGCAGACCTGCTTGGTTGCGGTGTAGCAAAAGCATTATTGGGCAAACAGGTTCTTCCCGATGATCTGCCTTTTGTGACGGGCTGTATTGGCTTGCTTGGTACAAAACCAAGCTATGATATGATGATGGGCTGCGATACGCTCTTAATGATTGGTTCGACCTTCCCCTATGGGCAATTTTTGCCGAAAGAGGGACAGGCACGGGGTATCCAGATTGACATAGATGGACGCAACCTGAGTCTGCGCTACCCAATGGAACTGAACTTGATTGGTGATAGCACCGAGACGCTACGTGCGCTCATTCCTTACCTGCAGCGTAAGACAGATCGTTCCTGGCGCGAAAAGATTGAAGCAGACTATCATGACTGGTGGAAGGTGGTCGAGGCACGCTCAATGGAAAAAGCCGATCCTCTTAATCCCGAACGGGTCTTCTGGGAGCTTTCCGAGCGCCTGCCTGACAATGCCATTCTTACTGGGGATGCTGGAACGGCAACGAACTGGTATGGACGTATTATCAAGATGCGCCGTGGTATGATGGGTTCTCTTTCAGGTAGTCTTGCGACGATGGGCCCCGCTGTTCCTTACGCTATTGCTGCCAAGTTTGCCTATCCCGATCGTGTGCCGATAGCGCTCACGGGTGATGGAGCGATGCAGATGAACGGCATGAATGAGATGATTACGGTTGCAAAGTACTGGAAGCAATGGAGTGATCCTCGCCTGATCTTCCTCGTCCTCAATAATCGCGACCTCAATCAGGTTTCCTGGGAAATGCGTATCGAAGCTGGCGATCCAAAGCTGGAGACGACGCAAGATATTCCCGATTTCCCTTATGCTGGCTATGCCGATTCAATCGGTCTGAAGGGTATTCGTGTCGATCGACCGGAAGACGTTGGAGCCGCCTGGGATGCCGCGCTCTCGGCTGATCGCCCTGTGGTCTTCGAGGCGTATGTCACTGGTGATGTGACCACGATACCACCCCATATCAGCTTTGAGCAAGGGAAAAACTTTGCTTCTGCTCTGTTGAAAGGCGATCCAAACGAAGGCAGCATCATCAAAGAATCGGTGAAGAGCGTTGTTGAAGGTATCCTGCCACATAAGAGCTAAGCCATACTGAGGAAGTTTTTGATAGTCAGCCGGAAACCCTGCCTTGCAGCCAGGGTTTCTCACTCATCCGGCTGAAAGGAAGCAGGTGCAGGATATGCCGAACACGAGATTCGGGAATAATGGTGTCGCTCTCGAACGGCTTGCTGTCTCCGCCTATACCGTGCCAACCGACGCGCCAGAGGCGGATGGCACCTATAGTTGGGACAAGACGACGATGGTCCTGGTTGAGGCGTACGCAGGCAACATATGCGGCATCGGCTATACTTACGCCGATGCCGCCACCGGGAAGGTGATTCAGGAATTACTGGAGAAGGTGGTGGTGGGGCGCGATGTCATGAATATCTCTGGCTGCTGGCTGGCAATGGTACAATCGATCCGCAATCTCGGACGACCCGGTATTGCTTCGATGGCGATCGCGGCTGTTGATACAGCGTTATGGGATCTCAAAGCGCGTTTGCTCGATCTTCCCCTTGTTACGCTCCTTGGGGCAGTGCGTGAATCTGCACCGATCTATGGCAGCGGCGGCTTTACATCTTATTCACGCGAACAACTGCAAGGACAACTTGGCGGCTGGGTTGAGCAGGGTATTCCACGTGTGAAGATGAAGATCGGAACCGATGCCTCCGCCGATCCTCGACGAGTTGCAGAAGCACGCGAAGCTATCGGACCTGATACCGAACTCTTTGTTGACGCCAATGGAGCCTATAGCCGCAAAGAAGCATTGGCCCTCGCTACGATTTTCGCTACTGACTACGGTGTTACCTGGTTCGAGGAGCCAGTCTCCTCCGACGATCTGGCAGGATTACATCTGATCCGAGACCGTGCCCCGGCAGGAATGGATATTGCGGCAGGCGAATACGGCTACGATTCCTGGTACTTCCGGCATATGCTGGAGGCCGAAGCCGTCGATGTCTTGCAAGCCGATGCCACACGCTGTGCAGGCATCACTGGTTTTCTTCGTGCAGGTGTTTTATGTGAAGCACGTTCGCTCGACTTGTCATCGCATTGTGGACCAGCATTGCATGTGCATCCAGCCTGCGCAGTGACCAATTTCCGCCATATGGAATACTTTCACGATCATGTACGCATCGAGCAGATGTTTTTCGATGGGGTGATCAAGCCAGAGCAGGGGGCTTTGCGCCCGGATCTGTCACGGCCCGGTATGGGATTAACGTTTAAACGAGCTGATGCCGAACGCTACGCAGTTTAGATAGAACCCAGAGAAAAAGTATGTACAGAGTCCTGGCCCCTTGCAATCTTCGGTTCGTACCGGGGTGCTCGTGGGGGTCGCCGGTATCCTTGGCATCGCTGGTTTCTTTGCGTTGAGGTGGCACAAAGAAGAAAGAGCAAACAACGAGTAAGCATAAAAATGTAGAGAGAGCGATAAAGGAGTCAACATATATGACAGTCGCAGAACCTTTGGAGACAGCAAAACGGGTAGCACACCAGGCTGGGAAGCTGCTCCCAACAAAGAAAAAACAGCGTTCTGGCTGGCAGTCCCTGCTGCCACGCGCAATCACTCGTGAGGGAATCGTACTGGAGCGGCATGTGCGCGAAGGACGCTTCCAACGCAGTCTGGCATGTATCACAGCCATTTCCGGCCTGTTTACAGGTCTGGAGGTCGGCTACCAGCACTATCGTGGCAGCTATGGGCAGCGTATTATGTATACCCCCTTTCTTTTGAGCTTCGCCTTGGGGATTGCGGGAACCTGGGCTATGTTTAGCCGTTGGGCTGCTCGCACCGTCTTGCGGCTCGTCTCGCTCATCACCTTCATTGATGGTGTTGTCGGCTTCTACTTTCACATTCGTGGCGTGGCACGCAAGCCTGGTGGATGGCGCATTCCCGTCTTCAATATGGTGATGGGACCACCGCTCTTTGCACCTCTCCTGTTCTCAACGGTTGGATTTCTCGGCCTCGTCACCTCATTTCTGCGACCCGAAGACGCTCCTCAGAACGATCTGCCGGGATTATCCAGACCACGTTCTCGCTGGCTTAGCTGGTTCCCTCGCTCATGGGGTCGGGAAGGACTCGTATTGGAGCAAGACGTACGCGAAGGACAATTTCAACGTCTGCTAGCAGTTGCAACTGTGCTCTCTGCCTTCTTTAGCTGGGCCGAAGCGCTCTATTCTCATTACAAGAACAACTTCTCGTTTCGCATCCAGTGGTCGCCAATCATCATCGCACCGCTACTGATGATCGCAGGCATTGGAACGATCTGGAGCCGCACGGTGGCGCGTACACTTTTGCCTGTTATTTCGCTACTGGCGATGCTCAACGGCATGATCGGCTTTTTCTTTCATGTACGTGGTGTTCTGCGTCGCCCAGGTGGCATGAAGAAGCCACTCTATAACATCATCTATGGGCCTCCTGTCATGGCACCGCTGATCTTTTCCGCATCTGGTTTCATTGGTCTGGTTACCAGTCTCTTACGAAGGGCAAAATAGTGATGAAAAAATCGAAAGAACTCACGAAAAATCGTACACCGATCTATCATGTCGAGCCAGAAACACTGCCAGCGGTCGATCAGAGCCTCTTGCCAATCGATCCTGAGAGCAAAAAACCAATTGCGCCATCTGCACAACCGGGCTACTATCCTGGTTTCAACACGCTCAGTCAACAGAACTATTGGGATGAGGCGACGCGCACCGTCGTCCTGAAACGCGTTGAGCAGGTGCCACCGATCCGCTTTTTTACACCAGATGAGGCGCTCTTGATGAAAGCAATCACTGATCGCCTGCTTCCACAGGATGATCGCGACGCTGCCCATAAGATTCCAGTTGTCCATTATATTGATGAGCGATTGTACGAGAAGCGTGGTGATGGCTACCGTTTTGAAGATATGCCGCCCGATGATGAAGCGCATCGGTTAGGATTGCAGGCCATTGATGCCATCGCGCAGCATCTCTATCACGCACCTTTTATTCAGCTTGATCCACTGGCACAGGACACAGTGCTCCAGACCATTCATGATGCTCATCCCCCGGCGGGGCAGGAGATCTGGCAAAAGATGCCGGTCCATCGCTTCTGGGCACTGATTATGCAAGATACTGTTCAGGCGTATTATGCTCACCCCTACGCCTGGGATGAAGTCGGTTTTGGCGGTCCCGCCTATCCACGTGGCTATATGCGTCTGGAAGGCGGTAAACCGGAACCCTGGGAGGTTGAAGAGCAACGCTATGAATGGGAAGCACCCGTCAATTCTCTCTCAGGTGCATATACTCCCGTGGGTGGCCCCGGTGGACAGAAACAACAGACGAGCGGTCAATCCGGAACCCATTAGGAGGGGCCAGATTTATCGCGCCCGTGTGTGGGCCGCATGTATGACGCCCACGAAATAAGGAAACAATCATCATGAAGACACCGATACTAGGAAAATTTGAGGCACCGAAACCGAATAAACACCGCCTGGGACCGATGCAGACAGTCGATATCCCCATGCATCATTTTGGGGAACAGGAAGAGGTCGATTTCTGCATTGTCGGAGTTGGTTCGGCAGGAGGCGTCCTGCTGCAACGGCTGGCACGTGCAGGATTTCGCGTAGTGGGGATAGAGGCGGGTCCGTTCTGGGATACCGAACGCGATTGGGTCAGTGACGAAGCAGGTTCGCATAAACTCTACTGGACGAATCAACGCATCACGGGCGGTGAGGACCCGATAACGCTGGGAGAAAACAATAGTGGGCAAGGTGTGGGAGGTGGCTCCGTCCACTGGGCATCCTTTACGCCACGTTTTCATCCCTCCGATTTCCGCGTGCTCTCCTCCGATGGCATGGGAGCTGACTGGCCCATTTCCTACGATGATCTGAAGCCATATTATGAACTCTTAGAAAAAGAGATGCCCGTCTCCGGTCCCGCATACTTTCCCTGGGGTGATCCGCATGGGTATATCTACGGTCCACATCCTCTAGGTGGCGTCGGCGATGTGCTGGTCAAAGGCTGCACCGCGCTGGGTATTCCTGTTGTCGCGGGTGGTCCTGTGGCGATTCTCGCTGGTTCGCACGGAGATCGTCCCCATTGCATCTATCGCGGCTTCTGCATTCAGGGCTGTAAGGTTGGTGCTAAACAGAGCACCCTGATCAGTCACGTGCCTGATGCGCTCAGAAACGGGGCCGAGATCCGTCCCGACTGTATGGTCTCGCGCATCAATATGAAAGATGGACATGCAACCGGAGTCACCTATATCGATGCGGAGGGACATGAACACGAACTGAGGGCGAAGGTTGTGATCGTCAGTGGATATGCGATTGAAACGCCACGCCTCTTGCTGAACTCAGCCTGTCCCGGTTTTGAGCACGGATTGGCAAACTCCAGCGGGACCGTGGGCAAGTATCTCATGGTACAAATTGGTAATGTCGTGATTGGACGCTTCGAGGAGCCGATTCGTATGTACAAAGCTCCGCCAGCGCATGCCCTGAGCGAGGAATTCTACGAGACCAATCCTCACAATGACTTTATCCGGGGCTTCTCCATTCAAACGGTCGGACCACTTCCCATCGCTTTTGCCAAACAAATGATGGTGGCAAAGGGTGCCTGGGGCTGGGGGATGCGCAAGGTCATGATGGACTATAATCACTGGGCCGCCCTGGGTGTCCTGGGCGAGATTCTGCCCTGGGAGGATAATCGCGTCACCATTGCAGATGAGAAGGACGTGCATGGTATCCCCATCGCAAAAATCACCTTTAAGTTACACGACAATGATAAAAAGGTAGCAAAGGCTGGCGTCGCAAAAGTCACAGAAGTCATGAACGCGGCGGGAGCGCAAGAAGTGGTGCAGGAATCGCGCTATGCACACCTGGTTGGTGGCGCACGCATGGGTAGCAATCCGAACACATCTGTGACTGACAAATGGGGGCGGACCCATGATATTCCTAACCTTTTTCTGTGTGACGGCAGCATTCTTCCCACGCAAGGGTCGGCCAACCCTGGACTCACAATCCAGTCCCTGGCAGCACGTACTGCCGATTACCTGATCTCGAATGCTGGCGGTCTCCTCTCTCGCAATCCGCAACGCGTGGACGAGCCAGCGCCTCCTATACGCCATAATCTCTCACCAGCAGGAACTGCGGGACATGGAGTTCCCCGCCTGAAATCTCGGCGTTGAAATGGAAAAAAGGATGAGACACAACGATAACGTTGCCGTGCAGACGGAGAGGAACGAAGTGCTCTCCTCAGAACTGCCACGTACACTTGATTGGCTTCTGGTCCAGAATAAATTATAGAAATAGAGATAAAGGAGATTTACCATGAAATCAAGAACACAGCCCGAAGTGGTTGTCATTACCGGCGCATCCGCTGGTGTTGGTCGTGCCATTGCACGCGCCTTCGCCCAGAGGGGTGCCCATATCGGCCTCCTGGCACGGGGTCACGAGGGATTAGAGGCAGCACGCAGGGAGGTCGAAGAATATGGAGGTAAGGCGATTGCTATTCCCACCGATGTGGCCGACCCTGATCAGGTGGAAGCAGCAGCGACACAGGTCGAGGAACACTTTGGACCAATCGACGTCTGGGTCAATGACGCCATGGAATCGGTCTTCTCGCCATTCAAAGAGATCAAACCCGAGGTCTACAAGCGGGTTACTGAGGTAGCCTATCTCGGCTTTGTGTATGGCACAATGGCGGCTTTGCATCGCATGCTCCCACGCGACAAAGGCAGGATTATCCAGATTGGCTCCGCCCTGGCCTATCGTAGCATTCCGCTGCAATCGGCTTATTGTGGAGCAAAGCACGGCATTATGGGCTTTACCGACTCGATCCACTGTGAGTTGCTCCATGACAAAAGTAACGTCAAGATCACGATGGTGCAACTTCCAGCCGTCAATACGCCACAATTTAGTTGGGTCAAGAGCCGCTTACCACGCAAACCACAACCCGTGGCACCCATTTATCAACCAGAAGTGATCGCCGATGCCGTCACCTGGGTCACTGATCACTATCGACGAGAACTGTTTATTGGCTTAAACACCGCCATCATCATCCAGGGTAATAAGTTCTTTCCAGCCTTTGGAGACTGGTACCTGGGCAAGACGGGGTATACATCGCAGCAAACGTCGCAATTGGTCGATCCCAATCGCCAGAACAATATTTGGGAACCGGTCGATGAAGAAAAGGATTATGGTGCCCATGGCAGCTTCGACAAGCAAGCAAAGCGCAAAAGTTGGCAACTCTGGGCCGATACTCATCCAGGCATGTTGGCGCTGATGGGTGTTGCGGGCATTGCCAGCATCGCCGGAGGGGCTGCCCTCGTCAGGAGGATGCGATGAAACCAGAAGAGCTCAGCCAACAAATGCGCTTCGGAACGGGACATTTTCTCGCCCAGCGACGTGGCACTATAGCGTTAGGACTGATTGCTGTCGGATCCATGAGCCTGATCACACTTTACCAGGTCGGTATTATTAAACACCTGCCCGAGCTGCCCCTCCCTATGCTAGATGCCGATAGGGTCGATGCCTCGGCAGAAGCCTATTCGCGCTTCTCTACGCCTGATGGATTGCTGGGCATCGGGAACTATGCCATCACCATGGGATTAGCCGCGATGGGGGGAACTGATAGAGCGCAGAGACAGCCCTGGATTCCGCTCGCGTTAGCCGGAAAAGTTGCCTTCGATACTGCTCAGGGGATCAGGCTCTTTTTCGATCAGAAGACAAAATATCAGGCTTTCTGTTCCTGGTGCCTACTTTCCGCAGGGACAACGCTCGCAACGATTCCGCTCATCATTCCTGAGACATATGCAGCTATTCGTCAGCTTCTGGGAAAAACAGAAGCATAAAGACGAATATGGTAGGGGCCAGATTTCTCGCGCCCACGCCTTCCCCTCATGAATGGGGGGAAGGCGTCCGGGCGTGAGAACCAGGAGGAAGCCATGACGTTTGAAATTCGCGTAGGTAGCCGTGATATTCACATCAGTCACGGGAATACCTTTCTCGTCTGTAATCATCGCGGCGAGGTCGCAGACGGTAACAATCAAGGTATCTACGCTGCTGATACGCGTTTTGTGAGTATCTATCAACTCTTTATCAATCGGCAGCCGTGGAAAGAGATTGACGCCAGCCAGCTTGACTTCTACGCCGCCCGTTTTCATCTGACCAATCCACCTGTGCATACGGCGGGAGGGGCTATTACGAAGCATACGCTTGATCTTACGATCAACCGAGAGATTGGCGCAGGTATCTACGAAAATTTCGAGATTGTGAACTATGCGGGTAAAGAGGTCGCATTCATTTTAGAAGTGGAGATACGCTCAGATTTTGCTGATATCTTTGAGGTGAAGTCAGGAGATATTGTACAACGGGGATCTCTTGTCACCACCTGGGATCATGAGCGAAAAAGGCTATGTACGGTCTACGATCACAAAGATTTTCATCGGGTCGCAAACTATCAGGTTCTGAGCAGCGATGGCCCTGTGAGCTATGCGAATGGGCGCCTCTTTTTTGATATCACCCTGGCCCAGAATCAGACATGGCATGCACGTGCTGTACATGTGCTTGAGCATGGGCAACAGATTGATCCCTCCATTTATACATCCTCGGAGCAAGGACAACCGGAGGAAAAGTTCAAGCAGCAACAGGCACGCTGGCATAGTCGTTGCACCGAGATTGTCACCTCGAATAGCGATGTTCAGCAGATGTATCGGCAAGCTGTTGCTGATATGGGAGCACTGCGTATCTATAATATGGATGTCTCTGAGGATGCCTGGGTTCCAGCGGCTGGCGTTCCCTGGTTCGTGACGCTGTTTGGACGCGATAGCCTGATTGTCTCCTACCAGAATATGAGCGTCTCCCCCGACTTTGCACGCGGCGCACTCAAACGTTTAGGTGAGCGCCAGGCCACGAAACGCGATGATTGGCATGATGCTCAGCCGGGAAAAATATTGCATGAGCTGCGTTTTGGTGAACTTGCTCACTTCAACCAGATTCCCTTTGATCCTTATTACGGCACGGCTGATGCCACCATTCTCTACTTGATTGTGCTCTCAGAAACCTATCGCTGGACAGGTGATGTGAGTTTACTGAAAGAGTTTCGCCATGTCGCTGAAGGATGCCTGGACTGGATTGACCACTACGGCGATCTGGATGGCGATGGCTTTCAAGAATACAAAACCTTCTCCTCGCAAGGAGCTGAAAATATGGCCTGGAAGGATTCAGGATACTCTGTCGTCTATGCCGATGGGAGCCAGGTAAAACAACCGAAAGGGACGTGTGAACTTCAGGGCTACGTCTATGATGCAAAGATGCGTATGGCCGAGGTCTTTCAGGTGCTTGGTGATGAGGAACGGGCAAAGACATTGCAGCAGCAAGCCGAAGCGTTGAAGCGCAAATTTAATGAGGTGTTCTGGATGGAAGACGAAGGCTGCTTTGCTTTCGGACTGGATGCAGATAAGAACCTTATTACCTCCATTGCTTCCAATGCCGGACAATGCCTCTGGAGCGGCATTGCCGATCAGGATAAGGCCGAACGAACTGCAAAGCGACTATTGCAGGATGATATGTGGAGTGGTTGGGGCATTCGGACGCTCGCTAGCACCAATCCAGCCTATAACCCACTTGCCTACCAACGTGGGGCTATCTGGCCTCATGACAATGGCATCGTTGCAGCAGGATTCAAGCGCTATGGATTAGCGAAGGAAGCCAACCAGGTCATTGGTGCGGTTTTTGATGCCACACAGCACTTTGACGCGGATCGTCCACCGGAGGTCTTTGCGGGAGTACAACGCAAGAGCGAGGTCGATTTTCCCGTCCTCTATCCCGGTGGTGCGAATATTCCGCAAGCGTGGGCGACCGGGAGCATCTTCCATATGGTGCGAACCGTGCTGGGTCTACGTGCCGATGCTCCCCATCACCGTCTGTATGTCAATCCTACATTGCCTGACTGGTTGCCCGAAATCGAACTTCAGCAGTTACGGGTTGGGCCGTGCCTGATCGATCTTCACTTCTGGCGTGAAGGAGATCACTCTCGCTGGGAGACACGGCGTATAAAGGGCGATCATGGGACGCCACAGGACAAAATGATTCAAGTAATGTCTGTCACGAGGCCGAGATGAAACGGCTTTCCTCCTGGTTGGAGAGCCAGCCATGCCACGAAATCAGCACCGTGGTCAGGTAGGTTGTGACGGTTTTGGGATCACGAGTGCCAAGTGACGCTGCAAACTCCTGCAATACGCGGGGATCATCGCTCCTGGTGGGCATGGATCTTCTCCCAACTTTGGGTGCAAACGATTCTCCGACGAGAATCTCGCGCTAACTCTCACCTTTTGTCTGTTTTGAGAAACGAAGGTGAGCAGAGGCGTGGGAGGAACTTGGCCGAGAAGGACTATTCCACGACATGCATTCTCCGACAAGATGAGAACCAGGCCAGCACTGTGTCCATCGATCATCATGCAGAGCAAGCAGCCAATCCCGACGGGTCGGGAATAACTTCCCGTCCAATTGGGAATGCGTCTCATGACACGGGACCACCTGACCTGCTACACTCGAGATAGAGGGTTTGCGTCGGAGCAGAACGATCGCGTCGTCGGGAGCGAAAGAGAACAGGTTCAGGAGGAGAGACCGTCATGTTGACACAAGAGCCGGCTATCGTCATAGAGCGCCTACAGAAATCATATGGAACCATCCAGGCCGTTAAGGGCATCTCTCTGCGTGTGCAGCAGGGGGAAATCTTTGGTTTTTTAGGGCCGAATGGCTCTGGGAAGACCACCACCATTCGCTGCATATTGGATGTCATTCGTCCCACCGCGGGCACCATTCGCGTGTTAGGATGTGATGCGCAACGTGACACCCTGTCTATGCACCAGTATATCGGTTACCTTCCGGGCGATGTGCGCCTCCCAGGGCAGAAGACAGGCAAGCAGATCATCGATTACTTCTCACACCTACAGGGCCATGAGCCGGTGTTGTTGAAAGATCTGGTCGCCCGCTTCGACGTAGAAATGAAGCGCCCCTTGAAGGGCTATTCTAAGGGGATGCGCCAGAAAATCGGCATTGTGCTGGCCTTCATGTGCGATCCCCAGGTGCTGATTCTGGATGAGCCAACCTCCGGCCTTGATCCGCTGATGCAGAAAATCTTCAACGAATTTCTGCTCGAAGAGCAGGCACGCGGGAAGACCATCTTTATGAGTTCACATGTGCTGAGCGAGGTAGAGAAGGTCTGCCAGCGCGTGGCCATCATCCGCCAGGGCGAGCTGGTCACGGTAGAAGCGATCGAAGCCTTGCGCGAGAAGGCGGGGCAACTGGTCACCGTCGAGTTTGGCGACGCGGTGGCACCGCAAGAACTGAACGGCATCCCAGGCATGAGTGATGTCACCGGGAGCAATGGCTCCTATCATCTGCATGTGAGCGGCAGCATGAATGCCCTGATCAAGGTCTTGAGCCGCCACGAGGTCAACCGCCTGCTGGTCGAAGAAGCGCCGCTCGAGGAAGTCTTCTTGAAGTTTTACGAAGTACCCGAACAAACAGCGAGCGTGACCCGCTGAGTCGCGTCTCGTGCGCAAGAAAAGGAGCGTATTCCTATGGCTACATTTTCCATGGCAAAGCACACTCCACCCAAAAAGTGGGTGCGAGGACTGACCATTGCGCGAGCATCTCTTGCCAACACCAGGGTCCCCATCGCTTCGGGGGGAGCGTATGCCATTTTGATCGCCTTACTACTCGGTGCGCTTGCTCCTTCTCTGGCACAGGCCGATACGGGCGCCTTTCTCTCCTCTCCCGTGTTAGCTGGCGTGCTGGGCGGCCATATCACCCATCTGGGCGGCATTACCATCACCCTGGCCATTTACCTCTACAGTGCTTTCTACGGCCTGTTGTTCGGTGGGATTGTGGCGTATGTGAGCGGGGTGGCTATCCCGCTCACCATTGAAAATGGCACGCTCGATCTGGCCCTCTCACGACCCATCAGTCGCACCCGCTACTATCTGGAAAACTGGGGAGCCATGCTGGTCGGTGCCGTTCTCTTGAGCCTGCTCACCGTGTTCGCCTCCTGGTTTGCCACGCTCTTTCTCTCCCATCCTGATCTGGACTGGCAGTGGCTGTGGATCACGCAGGGGGTGCAATCGGCGTTCCTCTTCTTCGCAGCAGGAGTAGGGATGTTGCTCGGTTCGTTTGTAAATGCCAGCCGGACTGCCGGGTGGTCTGCCGTTGGGATTATGGCCCTGAGCTACCTGCTCAATACCTTCGGTGGACTCTCTGACAAGTATAGCTGGCTCTTCAAGATCAGCCCCTCCTACTACGCGCCGGGTATTGATTCGCTGGTCTACCATCACCTGATCTGGTGGTATCCAGGAGTGCTGCTGGTGGCGGGCCTCATATTGGGAAGTGTTGGATTGATCGTGTTTAACAAGCGGGACTTGCCAACGACATAAACGAATCGCGTATGATAAGATGAGTGCAGGGAAATTGTTTCTGTGGAGACGCCCCTGTCTCATCTGTACTGTGTACCGGGCAGCCGAAAGCAAGGGCAAGGAGGAGGCCAGTGACTCACCTCTCGATGGCGGGAGAGACAACGGCACCTGTTACTTCACCACCTGCTGCGGAAACGCGTCTGCATGGGGCCTGGCTCCTGGTTGCCAGAAGCGTCTGGGTGACGCTGGCGCTCCTCTCCGTCGGGTTGTTCATCGCATCCACCCTGGTGTATTATTTTGGACTGCACGGCTTGCAGGCGGGCGTCTACGAGCACCTCACCTATACCACGGCAGTCGTCAACGGGTATAGCGCCATCGTGTTTCACTACGCTGCCTTTGCCGGAACGTCTGCCACACTCAACATCGCGCTGCTGAACGTCCTGGCGCCGCTTTGGATCGCGGTCGGCCTTGTCATCTTCTGGCGCAGGTCCGATGACTGGATGGCGCTCTTCGTCGCGCTTCTCCTGGTGACGGCGGGCACGACCTTCTCTCCCACGGCCTATGTGCTCACCGGTGTGCTGGGTCTGACCTCGCTCGTGGGGGTCCTGATCACCTGTGTGCAGGCGCTCACCTGGAGTTCCATGGCCTTGTTCTTCGCACTCTTCCCCAATGGACGCTTTGTCCCCGGCTGGACGCGCTGGGTGATCCTGGCATTCCTGGCGTGTCAACTACCGCTGGGCGTGCCGTCGAACTGGCCGTTCTCCGTGGTGCGCTGGCCGCCCCTGCTCTTCGCGTTGGTCATCCTGGGCTTGTTCCTCCCCCTCGTGTTCGCCCAACTCTACCGCTATCGGTCGGTGTCCACGGCGCACGAGCGCCAGCAGACCAAGTGGATCGTCTTTGGCATGACCCTCGGAGCGCTGGCGGATCTGGCCAATCTCGTGCCCGCGTTCGTCGTTCCCGCGCTGGGCCAGCCTGGGCCCGCTCATGTCCTCTATAGCGTGTTCGGCGAGGCATCGCTCAGCTTGTTTCTGTTCGTCCCGCTCACCATCGGCTTCGCCGTGCTGCGCTACCGGTTATGGGACATCGACATCATCATCAACCGCACGCTGGTCTACGGCCTGCTCACCGCCTGCGTCGTCGGCCTCTATATCTTGGTGGTCGCTCTGCTCGGCACGCTGCTCTCGGCGCTGGGCAACCTGTTCATTTCGCTGCTCGCCACCGGCCTGGTCGCGGTGCTCTTCCACCCCCTGCGCGAGCGGCTCCAACAGGCCGTCAACCGCCTGATGTTTGGGGAGCGCGACGACCCCTACCGCATCCTCTTGCGCCTGGGGAGCCGCCTGGAGGCGACGCTGACCACAGACTCGGTCCTGCCGACCATTGTCGAGACGGTGGCCCAGGCCCTGAAGCTCCCCTATGCAGCCATCACCTGGGAGCAGGGAGTAGCCTGTAGCGAACCCGTGGTTGCCGCGTCCTATGGCAAAGCGGGAGAGCACCAGGCGCTCGTGCGCGTTCCGCTCGTCTACCGGCAGGAGCAGGTCGGAGAACTGTGGCTTTCGCCGCGCGCACCTTCCGAGAGCCTGACTCCTGCTGACCGGCGACTGCTGCATGACCTTGCGTACCAGGTTGGTGTGGCCGTACATGCCGTGCGTCTTACCACTGACCTGCAGCGCCTGACGAGTGATTTGCAGCGTTCGCGCGAGCGGCTCGTCTCCGCTCGCGAAGAGGAACGCCGTCACCTGCGCCGCGATCTGCACGATGGACTGGGTCCCCACCTTGCTAGCCTGACGCTGAAACTCGAGACGGCGCGCAATCGCCTGGCCCATGACCCGCTGGCCGGCACCCTGCTGGCCGATCTGATCGCACGCACCCAGGAAGCGGTGGCCGATATTCGCCACCTGGTGTACGCGCTTCGCCCACCCGCCCTCGACGAACTCGGTCTGATCCCAGCGCTGCATGAACAGGTCCTGCAGTATAGCGACCAGGAACATCGCGAGCTCCACATCAGCCTGGAGGCGCCCGAGCACCTGCCGCCCCTGCCCGCGGCGGTAGAGGTGGCGATTTTCCGCATTGCCCAGGAAGCGCTCACCAATGTCGTACGTCACTCCCATGCCAGTCGATGTGTCGTGCGCCTGGCGCTGCATGAGCAAGCACGCCTGCTGGATCTGGAGATCGAGGACAATGGCCGCGGGCTTGCACTAGCACGGAGCACCGGTGTGGGTCTGGCCTCGATGCGCGAACGTGCGGAAGAGCTGGGCGGAACGTGGGAAGTGAGGCAGGTGCCCACGGGCGGGACGTGCGTGCAGGTCCGCCTGCCCTCCCGGCTGCCACAGCTTTCCGAGACGGAGGCACCGGACCGAGAATCAGACCTGACAGAGCAGGGAGAAGGGGCATCATGAACGAAATACGCATCCTCATTGCCGACGATCATCCCCTCTTTCGGGATGGCATGCACGGGCTACTGGACTCGGTGCCTGATACCGAGGTCGTCGGTGAGGCGACGAGCGGAGACGAGGCTGTGCGCCAGGCCGTCACCTTGCAGCCCGATGTGATCCTGATGGATATCAAAATGCCAGGCATCAATGGCATTGCGGCCACCCGCGAGATTCTTGCAGCCAGCCCGCACATTGGCATCCTGATGGTCACGATGCTCGAAGACGATGAATCGGTCTTTGCCGCCATGCGGGCCGGGGCGCGGGGCTATGTGCTCAAGGGCGCCAATCAAGCCGATATCCTGCTGGCGATCCGCGCAGTGGCCCGCGGTGAGGCCATCTTTGGTCCGGGCATTGCCAGGCGCGTACTGCGCTTCTTCTCCACCATCAGGCCGCAGGCACCCCAACGCGTCTTGCCGGACCTCTCCGAGCGGGAGACAGAACTCCTAGCGCTGATGGCGCAGAGCAAGAGCAACCAGGAGATTGCGGATCACCTGGGCCTGACGCTGAAAACAGTGCGCAACCATGCCTCGAACATCTTCAGTAAGCTCCAGGTTGCCGACCGGGCGCAGGCCATTCTGCGTGCGCGCGAGGCGGGGTTGGGATAGGGATCGCTTGCTCTGCTTCCCACACCCACCGAAGAGAAACCCCTTATCACGGCCCTTGCTTAGCCTACAGTGTTCCAACCTCATCCTCTTGACCCGATCCTTAGCGTACAAAAAGCAGGATTGGATATGCTGACCCCATAGAGGAGTTGACGACCAGCTCCGTGCTCATTGGCGCCATTCTCGGTGGCGTCTTCGCCGATCGCATCGGTCGCCGCTGGTCGATCATCGGTGGGGTAGCGGCCTTCATCATTGGCACACTCATCGCCACGCTTGCCGCTGACGAATTTATCCTCATCAGCGGGCGTATCATTGTGGGCATGGCCATCGGGGTCGCCTCGTTCATCGTCCCTATGTACATTTCGGAATTGGCCCCTCCCCATGCACGCGGCGCAATGGCCTCCCTCAACCAGATAG
>JALYTT010000725.1 GCA_030854145.1 Chloroflexota bacterium
GGCTTGCCGCATCCGTGGGGCAGGCCTCTCCCGCCCTCGCACGCGAGCCGCACGCGGATGCGGCAAGCCGAATCCCTACGCGGGAGGGGATGCGGCAAGCCATGTCCTGCACCGTTTCATCCTCCAGCGTGCGCCTGCCTCATCGCCTCCTCGGTGATCACGTAGAAGAAAGGCACGATCATGAGCAGGGTCAGGAGCGCACACACGACGAACGCCACGCGCAGTCCAAAAACCTGGGCCAGCAAACCTCCAAGAAGAGGACCTACGGCGGCTAGCCCTTCCCCTAAAAAGCGGTACGCGGCATTCACGCGTCCCTGCAATGCCGTAGGCACCACGCGACCCAGTAGGGAGGCGGCCGCGATAGTCCACATGGGACCGACAATCCCACCAAGTAGCGCGGCCCCTCCAATGAGCCAGGCGTTGGTCGTGAGGGCGGGCGCCGCGAACATGGCGGCATTGCCCAGAATATTGAGACCGATGGCCCAGCGGCGACCCAGCCAGCGTTGGACGGGAATTGCCAGCAGGGCACCCACAACTCCACCGGCCCCTTCGCCCATCAAGAGGATGCCGTAGCTAAAGGGCGTCAGGCCCACCGGCCCCGGTGCAACTGCGTAGAGCACCAGAATAGCCACGTAGCCGCTCCAACAGGCATTGATCACCGCCGCCATCAGGCCGGTCACCCAGAGCATCCGCTGACGCCGCAGAAAGCGCAGGCCGTCAAGGATCTCGATCATGATATGACGCTTGAGCAGACGCGAGGGAAGAAAGGTGCCGCGCAGAAACAACAACGCCAGCAGCGCGGCCAGCGCGCAGCCTTCGCCGATCCCCATAGTGAGCGCAACACCCATGCTGGCGATGACCCCGCCAAAGGGCGAAGCCAGCAAAGAAATGAGATTTTGCGCGCTGACCAGCCAGGTATTGGCCCGCTCAAGCCTGGCTTGGGGCACGACCATGGGAACAATGGCGGCGAAGGCTGGCTCCTGCAGGGTCTGCGTTATGCCGAGGATGAGCGCGACTCCATATAGCAGAGGTAAGCTGGCATATCCAGTGAGCGCTGAAAACCATGCGAGGGCAAACATGCTCAGGCGCAGTGCCGTCATCGCGAGCAGTAGGCGCCGACGATCATGGCGGTCCACGAGAGCGCCGGCGAACAGACCGAACGCAAACGTAGGAATGGTCAAAGCAAAGGTAACGCCAGCCACCAGCAGCGGTGAGCGGGTCAGGTGACTGGCGAAGAGCGAAAGCAGCAACTGCATCACCTGGTAGACGAAGTAGCTCGCCACCGATGCCGTCCAGAGTGCCTGGAAGCCTGCCATAGACGGGGCAGAGGGGTGGTGTTTTTCCTGATGTGCCATGGATAGTCTTCTCCGGTTGCTTCAAAACGCAGTCGCGGGACACAAAAATCCCTGACTGCACGTTTCCTCAAGGCAATGAATAGAGGGAGCAGGCAGCACTCCAGAGGACAGACACCACGGATGGACGGAGTATAACGTGTAGAGCTTGAATGTGGGCAGCAGTGGAGCTATCAAGAGACACAAACATACACAACCTACGATCCCTCTCAACGAGCATTCGAGGTTAAATGGCGGGGATACACCCCTGCAATGTGTATGCTGGCTCGATGTAGCCACTGCACCCTATACCATATCGGGTGTCACTGGAGGCTACACCACGCGGAGAACAAGATGAGGACTCACCTCATAAATCTGTCTTTCCTTACGCTTGCAGATCGGCCTGCACCCAGGCAACGAACGCTTCAATCCCATTGATGACTGCTTCGGCGCGGATCGAATGGAACAGATCAAAATTATGTTCAGCACCTGGCAGTTCGGCGTAGACCACGGGGTTGTGTGAGATGCTCCGCAGGTTGTGGGCGAAATGACGCGCTTTCGCCACGGGCAGGGTCGTATCCCGGTCTCCGTGCAGCACGAAAAACGGAGGGGCGTCTTTGCGGGCATGCGGCAAGGGCGCTGGCTGCTGCAACGTGCTATGATCACGACCAGAAGGAGACCAGGCGCCAGTGGTGTCGGGCCAGTCATAGTAGCCATACAGGGCGATGACGCCGCTCACCCTGGTATCAGCGTCCTCAAAACCAGGCTGAAGCCTGGGATCATCAAAGGTAAGTGCGGCCAGTGCAGCTAAATGTGCTCCTGCGGAACCACCAGCGATAAATAGCACGGCGGGATTCGCCCCATATGCCTGGCCGTGTGCTCGCACCCACGTAATGACTCTTTTGACATCGCTCAGTTGGTCAGGGAAAGTCGCCGCTGGGCGTAATCGGTAGTTCG
>JALYTT010000726.1 GCA_030854145.1 Chloroflexota bacterium
ATGGCATCACGATCACGCCTGCCACGCGGGCTTGTAAACGGCGCCCCTACGCGACGGCGCCCCTACGCGACGGAGATAACCCACGCCCTATGAAAATCCCCAGAGGGCTATGTGAGCAGACTCACATCCCGTTAGAGACCCGGCTCCTATTGCTTCACGACTATGTAGGGTATACTGTGGGCAGAAGATAGCGCTTGTATGAAAAAATTAAAAATTGTGCCGCCAGCAATTTGTTTAGACGCTATATTGTCCATATCTATACAAACCAGAAAGAGGCGTAAAGGTCATGAGCTACCAGCCACAGAACCCGCAGCAGCCAGATCCGGGTATGTATCAACAGCCACAGAACCCGCAACAGCCAGGTCCGGGCATGTATCCACAGGGGCAGTATCCACCGGCGGGACCGTATAGCACCTATCCCGCGCCGCCATCCCAGCCCTACAGCGGGAATCCGTATGGCGCCCCCCAGCAGCCACCGACCGGCTATGGGCAGGCTCCATACCCCACATATCCCGTACCGTCAGCTACCGGAACGGGCCTGCCCTCCAATGTGCTCGCGGCCTTGAGCTATGCCTTCCTCTGGGTGGGCGCACTCATCGGCCTCGCCCTCGCGAAGCGCGATCACTTTGTGCGTTTCCACGCCATGCAATCCCTGATCTTCTTTGTCTCGCTGTTCGTCTCGTACATTGTTCTGTTCATCCTGTATCTGTTTATCAATGATCCTATTACCGATGCAATCTTCCCTATCGTCATGAACCTGATCCCGCTGCTCGGCGTTGTTGGCTGGATTGTTCTGCTGATCACATCGTTCCAGAACAAGTACTTCAAGATACCCGGCATCGGCGATGCTGCTATGCGCTACGCCAATAGCGGCGCCACGCAACCGCCACAGTTCCACCCGTAAGCAGCCATGAGGCAGGACCTGGAAGCAGATTCTGCCTTTCCCTTCCCTCATTGCATAATACGCTTAATACCTTTCTTTAGTACCCAGATATGTGCTATTATAGTATTGGGGTACCGTTGAGGTACTTTTTGCTAGAGAGATTATATTTGGATGAATAGACGATGGCACACACAATTGCAGTTATTTCCTTGAGAAATCCGAAACGTCCTCCTCTTAAAATGTTTCAGTTGTTATCTACTCTGGTAGCTCTGATTGTCCTCGTTGCTATAGCCTCAACCATTTTCGGCGTTCCGTTTGCCCACGCCGCATTGCCGGCCTCTCAGGCTGCTCCGCATCAGACGGTCAGAATACAGCAGGGACAGACCCTTCCCGTTTTTGTACATAAAGCTCTCCACTGGACTCACACTGTCTCCAGTTATGTAACTGGAAGTCGCGACCCGGAGAATGGACAGGAATTGACTGGCGAGATCTGGGTGTTGACCGGAAACGATGGTCTGCCTGTCTCTCTTCATGTGCGCTATATTCGCTCTGATGGCACTATGGTTCAAGACATTGTAGAAACACGCACAGCAGAAACCGATTACTTTGGTGGAACGGATGGGAACCAGCCTTGCACGACCGGATCTCATTCAATGTCTCAGCAGCAACTCCAGAGTGCTCTCCCGATCTTCATAAACACACCATCCCTTACCGGGAATGGTTATCTACAGGTGCGAACAAGCTCTTTTCGGGCCTTTCCTGGAACGGCCGTGAGCGGCAGCATCCAGCCAGAGCAGGTCTATACCTCTGCCACCATTGCTCAGAGCTGGCAAGCAGACACAACCTATGCAAGCAAGATGAGGGATGTTAAAAAGCTGGACCTGGACGGGCAGGGTCGTCTTCTGAGAGAAGAAGTACAGCTTTTCGATAGTAAGAATACGCTGATTCAGGATAATCGGCATACCTATGGCTCGCTTCAGATATACAATCCTGCGCTGATTTCCCCTGCTATCTTCACTTTGGGTGCTCAGGAGAAAGGATCTTGTCATGCATAAATTCGTATTGTAAGGCCATAAGGAGAGTGAGCGATGCAGCCACGGAACTGGTCTCTTCTCAGCGTAACCAGCCTTATGCTGGCCAGTATTTTTACCCTCGCCATCGCATTCGTAGCGCCCTGGTAGGCCCACGCCGCCAGCCAGTCGCAGCCTGCCAGAGTAAGCATCCCGCGCGAATATTTTGCGCCTATACCGATATCACGATAGAGCATGATTTTGCGCGCATGGCCCGCGATACCGGCACGAAATACTTCTCGCTCGGCTTTGTGATCGCCAACGCCAACAATATATAGCTCACATAAGGTAGTGTGGCTGGTGGGTGAGCGAAAAAGCGGCGCTTTTTCGCTC
>JALYTT010000355.1 GCA_030854145.1 Chloroflexota bacterium
CTGATCAATCGTCTCAAGCAGTTTCGGCGGGTGGCCACTCGGTATGAGAAGCGGGCGGTCAACTTCCTGGCTATGGTCACGCTTGCCTCTATCATGCTCTGGTTATGATTTGCAAACAGGCCCTAATACCAGGGACAATCATTGGTACCTGGAATGGAAGAAGTGTTTTGAGAACTCTTGCTAAAGGAAAAGGAATTGATGACTGGTTTCTAGGTGATCGGTAATAAATTGTTCTATACTGGAAATAGCTGTCGTCTCCACCTACGTGAACACAATGCTTGATACCCTGGCAGAGGACAAGACGATCGCCACGGCCTATGAGCAGGAACGAAAGCTCAATCAACTCAAAGATCAATTTATCCTCAATGTAACCCATGAACTGCGCACGCCGCGACAGCACACTTCGCACCTTGACAACCTGCTTCACATTCACTATACTGTTGCTATATAGCATCTCTTTAGCAACGATAAGGAGTAAAGCATGGGCATACAGAATCGCACCTACGTGACCTTGAGTCCTCGTATGCGCAAAGCGTTAGAACTTTGCGCGACTTTTGATGGCAGTACCCCCGCTTCCTATGCCGCGATGCTGCTGTCCTCTGCCCTGACCCTGGAGATCGAACAGCAGCCCGCTCTCCAGGAACGTTGGCACGAGTTAGCACGAGAGGCCTTGCTCAAAGGCTCCTGGGACGCGATCTCACTTCCTGGTGTCTCCAAAGGCGAGGAAGCAGAGCCTCCTGAGATGAAACTGCAAGGCTGGACGCTGGCTGGGAGCACTCCAGGCGATTACGAGTCTGGCGTCGATAATGAGGTGAGGTGTCAAGGAAAACCGAGTGGCTACTTGCGGTCGAAAGCGCTTGAAGCGGCAGGTTTCGGTACACTCATGCAGAAGTTCAGGGCCGAGGAATACCGCAACAAACGGCTACGCCTCACTGCAATGGTGAAGGCAGAGAGCATCGAGCACTGGGCTGGCTTGTGGATGCGCGTTGATGGGCCTCTTCGCGAGGTGCTGAGTTTTGATAATATGCAGAGCCGCCCCATACAGGGCACCTCGGACTGGCAGCCCTACGAGGTCGTCCTCGATGTGCCTGAGAAGAGCGTGAATATTGCCTTTGGTCTTCTATTGGAGGGTCCTGGACAGGCATGGGTTAACGAAATCCAGTTCACCGAGGTCAGTAAAGATGTTCCCATAACCTCCCAGCAGTCCCTGGATCAACCAACGAATCTCGATTTTGCGATAAAGCAGGCATAACTTCCTGTGAAATTGGGTATACTATAGAGGGAACAGAAGAAATAAGGGGCAATGAAGAGAACATCTTCATTGCCGCAGGTAATTGACCAGGATTGAAAAGGAGACATAATTATGCCAACACGTACAGCAGACGCCGAATGGCAGGGGAATCTTCAGCAGGGGAAGGGAAGCATGCGCGTGGGGAGTGGCGCCTTCGAGGGCAGCTATTCATTTAAATCACGCATGGGCGATGAGACGGTCGGCACCAATCCCGAGGAGCTTATTGGCGCGGCGCACGCCGGCTGTTACTCTATGGCGCTCTCGAACGCGCTCGCAAGCGCCGGCTTCACGCCAACGAGAGTGCATACAAGCGCGCGCGTCCACTTCAACCAGGTACCCGGCGGCTTCGCTATCAACCCGATCGACCTGGAGACCGAGGCCGTTGTGCCAGGCATAGACGAAGAGACCTTCCAGAAGCTAGCGCGTGACGCCAAAGAAAATTGCCCCGTATCCAAAGCGCTCGCGGCCACGCCCATCAACCTCAAAGCCACGCTGACTAAGTAGTACGTATCAGGGTAAGCTTCTCGCTGATGTGTTATTTCAGGATAGTGGGAGGGGAACCATCTTTCCCTCCTGGCTACTCGATTGGGAATTCACCGGCAGTATCCGCCAGTACTCGCACGTTCCCCTTATCTGGCGCAGTGTCCATGTACGTATACATTGCCAGCCCCACGCGTTTGCGCGTAGAGAGCTGACCACTGTAGGCAGCGTAATAGGTGCCTGACATGGGGGCCACATCAAAATAATCGTTGCCCATAGCAACGGTCACATAGTTGAACCCCGCTGGTCGGCCGTGCGTTGGGTCAAGCGGGACAACGAGCGCTACCTCAGGATCTTCGTCAACTGGCAGGAGGACCTCTACCCAGGCATGAGTACCACCCTCTCCTAGCAGGTGCCCGGAGACATAGCGCGCTGGCAACGCACAGAGGCGGCAGAGGGTGACCATAATGTGGGCATAGTCCTGACAGACCCCCTGTTTTAAGGCCAGCGCCTCGGCCGCGGTGGTGTGAATGCCGGTCACCTCATGGGCATAACTCATCGTCTGATAGACCCACGTGTTAATCTGGTGGGCCAGCTCTATTTCCTGTTTGCCATCGGCCTTGAAGCGAGCGGCGATTTCGTACAGGGTTTCATCAGGGTGAGTTAAGCGCGATGGCTTGCTATATTGGGGGGTAGCCAGGTCGCGTATGGACAGGTAATATGGTCCCGCAGCGGCTAGTCGCTCCACCAGAATCCAGGCCTCAAAGTCAATACTGTGTTCGACAGAGGGAACACAGATGGTGATCTCTGTATTGCCAAAATCATCCACGCGATATGTTGTCTCCACCGAAGGATTGGTCACCGTCAGGCGATAATCGACCAGGCGCTGGTCACCATGCTGCTGGGGAGGCAGAATCATCAGGCGTTGTTGCAGGTTCTGGATGGGGCCTGGGTATTCATAGCGCAGGTGCTGGTGAATCAGGTAGGCGCTGTGCTGGACACGCGACCAGTCCACCGTCTGGTAGTCAGACAGGTCGATGGCCGCAATGGCACTCTCAAGGTCTGGTAAACCATGCTTCATATGCTAACGGAATCCTCACTCGCAGATGTATCTGCTTCTTGAGCGGAAGTCGTTCTGGCTCCTTTCGCCGGAGCCTCGTCCGCCCAAACCGTCATGCGTTTCAACGTAGGTGATCCATAGGAGGTTACCATTGCGACATCCAGGGCATCGCGCCCACGCCCAATCAAGACACGCCCAATGCGCGGCGTATTGTTGCGCGGATCGAAGGTCCACCAGCGGCCGTCCAGGTAGACCTCCATCCAGGCGCAGAAGTCCATGGGCGCATCGGAAACCGGGACGCCGATATCTGGAATATAGCCAAAGACATAGCGCGTGGGAATATTGAGCGCGCGGCAGAATGTCACTGCTAAGTGCGTAAAATCCCGGCAAACTCCCACTCCCTGCACATAGATATCCACCGCTGTTGTGAGGGGTGTGCTGGTGCCATATTGAAAGCGGATCGTCTCATGGACCCAATCGCAGATCGCCTGTACGCGTTCCCAACCGGGTTTTGTGTCACCGAAGAGCCGCCAGGCGGTATTAGAAAGCACATCCGAGAGACAGAAGCGACTCGCCAGCGTATAGAGCAACACATCGTCGGGGAGCTCCTCTACAGGCATCTGTGCGGCAGCGGGCGCCGTCTCGTCCCAGGTAGCGGGCACCTCAACCAGTGCATCGTAGTACAGCGTATGCATCCCGGATGGGAGCAGGAAACGCTGGCAACGATTGGCGTATATATCATGGTAGGTGTGCATAGGCAACTCAGGAGTGAATTTCCATTCCTCGCGCACAATGGTATGGGGCCCATCAGGGTGAGGTTGCACCAGTAATACAGTGGGGGTAGGCCAGCTTGCCTCATAAGAGAATTCGCATCCTACTCGAATATGCATGGTATTTCAGGTTCCTTCGCTAATAATGGCTCTCGGCTTTCCTGCGAAAACACACAGCCGACATCTCTGTAGGTATTATACGTTAGAATCTCCCGCTTTGGCTTGACAACACGCTCTCTTTCCAGTTAGTATTAGACTATATACCAGCGCTGGATGATCATGGCTATGGTGCCTCATACCCTGCCGTGTGTGCTTTTAAGCTCCGGGGATTTTGCTATGATAATACCTGACACCTCCAGGCAGTCCGCGCTGCCTCCGCCTTTCACTCACTACGATTTTGCAAACGTGTATGATGAGATGTTCGACGCAGGTGGACATCCCCATTCTGCTTACCAGAAGTTATTTCACAGCCTGTTAGAGATTCCTGCTGAGGTGCTCCATCAGCTTCAACAGGATGCCGACATGATTTTTTTGAACCAGGGCATCACCTTCACGGTCTATGGTGATGATGAGGGCACCGAACGCATCTGGCCCTATGACCTTTTGCCACGCATCATCACCGCGCAAGAATGGACCACGCTTGAACGCGGCCTGACACAGCGCATTACTGCGCTCAACCTTTTTCTTAAAGACATCTATCATGATGAGCATATTTTACAAGATAAGGTAGTGCCACGAGCACTTGTCTATAGTTGCCATCATTACCGGCACGAGATGCGTGGGGTCACTGTCCCGCTGGATAGCTATGTCTCGATTGGGGGCACCGACCTGGTTCGTCTCCCTGATGGCCAGTTCGCTGTGCTGGAAGATAATTTGCGCGTGCCCAGTGGTGTCTCCTACATGCTCGCCAATCGGGAGGTGATGAAGCGTATTTTGCCCTCGCTCTTTGTGAGCCACGATGTGCGCTCGATTGAGCACTATGGGCAGGCTCTTCTCAATACGCTTATCTCATTGGCCTCGCCTGCCCAGCCCAATCCCACCATTGTCCTGCTTACACCGGGAGTCTACAATTCGGCCTATTTTGAGCATACCTTTCTAGCGCGTCAGATGGGTATTGAGCTGGTTGAGGGGCGCGATCTCCTGGCACACGACAACGTGATCTATATGCGCACCACCGACGGCCTGCGTCGGGTCGATGTCATCTACCGCCGCATTGATGATGATTATCTCGATCCCCTGATTTTTAAGTCCGGCTCCAGGCTGGGTGTCCCCGGCCTGTTCAATGCGTACCGGGCTGGCAATGTCGCGCTCGCCAATGCAATTGGTAGTGGCGTGGCGGACGACAAGGCCATCTATGCATACCTGCCTAAGATCATCCGTTATTATCTGGATGAGGATGCCATCCTCCCAAATGTTGAAACGTATCTGCTGAGCGATGATCTGCAGCGAAGGTACGTGCTGGAGAACCTGGACAAGCTGGTCGTCAAAGCGGTAGGCGAATCCGGCGGCTATGGTATGCTTATTGGACCCTATAGCACGGCTGAGGAGCGCGAGGAGTTTCGCCGGCGCATCATCGCCGATCCTCGCAATTATATCGCTCAACCCACCCTGGCCCTCTCGCGCGCGCCCTGCTTTCTGGAGGATCAGATAGAGCCACGCCACGTCGATCTTCGTCCTTTTATTCTGCACAGTGACCAGGTGACTATCGTACCCGGTGGCCTGACCCGTGTGGCTCTGCAGCGCGGGTCGCTCGTTGTCAATTCCTCCCAGGGGGGCGGAAGTAAAGATACCTGGGTGCTCTACACATAAAAACAGGCGTTTAGCCAAACAGGGATGCAGGCACGCAGTGAAAGGATTGGGGATAGAGGCTATGCTCTCAAGGGTCGCAGATAATCTCTACTGGATGAGCCGCTACCTGGAGCGAGCTGAACATACTGCCCGGCTCCTTGATGTCAGTTTGCATCAAATGCTTGACCATAGCACGCAAGAGGAACAGCCGCGCTGGCAGCGCCTGCGCGCCAGTCTGAGTACTCCCGCTACCGATGACAAGATCGATAGTTCCTATAGTATCACAGAGTTGTTCACTTTCGAGACCTCCACCCCAACCTCAATTGGCTATTCCATCGCCGCTGCTCGTGAGAACGCCAGGCAAGTGCGTGAGCAGATCAGCTCAGAAATGTGGGAACAGATCAATCGGCTCTATCTACAGATCAGGCAGACCAGTATCGACGAACTCTGGTTCGCCAAGCCCCACGTCTTCTTCACCAACGTCAAAGAGGGCGTGCAGCTTTTTCAGGGGATTACTGATGCTACGATGAATCACAGCGAGGGGTGGCATTTTATCCGCGTGGGAAAATTTATCGAACGTGCCTCTGCTACCGCGACGCTCATCGATGTCCATTTTCAAACTTTTTTTGAGAGTGAGCTAGCGGATATTCAAGCGACCATCGACCATCTCAACTATTATCAGGACTGGGTGGGGCTCTTGCGCTCCTGCGCCTCGTTTGAGGCCTATTGCAAGGTGTATACCGCGGCCCAGATCCGGCCTGAGCGCATTGCCGAATTTCTCCTGTTCAATCCAGAGTCGCCCCGTTCAATCCGTTTCGCGGCTGGCATGCTGCAAGCGGGCTTACAATCTATCGCGCGGGCCACACGTACCCGGCGTCCTGGCCGTATTGAACGCCTGGCGGGGCGGTTGCGTTCCGCACTGGAATATGATCAGGTAGAAGATGTCATTCAGGATGTCCATGCCTATCTGGAGAATATTCAGCGCCAGTGCTCACAGATCCACAAGGCTATCTATCAGGGCTATATGGACTATCCCATTGAGGTGGTCCTGGCGGAGCGCGCATCCAGACAAGCCTGAGAGGCCGTACGCGAGAGGAAGAGGCAAGATGTATTATACCGTGCGCCACACGACAAAATTTCGCTATAGCGCGCCGATCAGCGAGAGTATAATGGAGGTGCGCATCCAACCGCGCAGCGAGGGACCACAGCGCTGCCTCGACTTTCGCCTGAAAACCAGTCCGGCGGCGCAGATCTTCAATTATCGCGGCGAGAACGGCAACCGGGTGCATCATTTTGATGTGCCCAACCGCCATAACCACCTGACGATCACGGCGGAGACGATTGTTGAACTGTCTTCTCCACCCCCCTTGCCTGAGGGCCTGACGCCCGCCGCCTGGGATGGGCTAGATGCGCTGACGGCGGATGACGAGTATTGGGATACCCTGCATCCCAGCCACTTTACTCAGCCAACAGAACTCCTTTCCAGCCTCATTGCTGAATTGCAGATAAGGCGACGGGACGATCCTTTGACAGTCGTTCAGGATATTAATGCTGCCGTCTATACCACTTTCGAGTATGCCAAACAAAATACGCGCGTTGATTCTCCCATCGATGACGCACTGCGTATCCGCCGGGGCGTGTGCCAGGACTTTGCCCACATCATGATCGCGTTGGTGCGCTCGCTGGGTATTCCCTGCCGGTATGTGAGCGGCTATCTGTTTCACCAGCGGGAGCACACAGGTCGCTCTGCTGATGGCGCTACGCACGCCTGGGTGGAGGTGTTCCTGCCGGGTTCTGGCTGGGTCGGCTTTGATCCCACCAATAATATGCTGGCCGGTGATCGCCATATCCGTGTGGCTATCGGGCGCGATTACGCGGATGTGCCACCCACTCATGGCATCTTTCGTGGGAAAGCTGAGAGCGAACTCTCGGTTATTGTGCGCATCTATCCTACTGAGTTGCCGCCCCCCAGCGCTGATCTCTCGCTTGAGGCCGACTGGGTGCCCGCTCCGCAAGAAGGCTATGAACTAGAAGAGGGAAGCTCTTTCCATCAGGATGCGCAACAGCAACAATGATATGGCAGATAGCTCCCCTGACTTCTTTACCACGAAGAGCTTATGCGAAAACTACTCTCAAGTCGCTTGAGAGTAGTTTTCGCA
>JALYTT010000356.1 GCA_030854145.1 Chloroflexota bacterium
CTACGCTGTTACCTCTTTCGTTTGATGGTGCCGCGTTCTTCGATGGGCCCGCCTGTTCGCGATGGGATCATGATGTCGGCGGTGAACAGGCGGGCTTGTAAACCGCGCCCCTACGCTGTTACCTCTTTCGTTTGATGGTGCCGCGTTCTTCGATGGGCCCGCCTGTTCGCGATGGGATCATGATGTCGGCGGTGAACTTGTAAACGGCGCCCCTACCTCCTTGCCTTTTTCGTCTGGTGCGTGCCTGCGTATCGGGTATTGTGATGGGTGGTCAGGCGGCGCATAGTAGTTCGTCGACCCATTCGTGGTTGCGATAGATTTTGAGTATGGCTTTGGCCGCGGCTGAGTAGTCGGCTTGTTCATCTATCATATCACTTAACCTCTTTACCACGCGTTTGTAGCCCTCGCGGGCGCCTATGCTCCCTTCCAATGTGGCTAAAGACAGGTATTCGTTGCCTTCCTCGATCAACTCTTTGACTTTGCTGCAGACGGCAAACTGGCGCCTGTTCTTTAGCTTTTGGCGGTTCAAATGATACACGCGTATAGATGTGTCCGCGCGCAGGTATTCTTTGGGAAAGTGTAGTTGGTTGCGCGATGGGCGGGCGGTGCCGTCTTCGTCGAAGGTGAGCAGGGGCGGGTCGGCGGCGACTGTGGGGTCTAATAGGGCTGGCTCTTCGCGGAGGAGGCCAGCCGGTGCGTGTTCGTCGAAGACTCTTTGGGTTTCGTCGCAGAGTGGGAAGGCGCTGCCCTTGCCACCTTTTATGTCTGTTTCCGGGTCGTTATTGATGCGGTTGCATAGCTCGCAGCCGTAGCGATAGTTTGACCAGGCGAAGGCCAGCCACCAGTAGCCGGTGTGATGAGGACACTCTTCAACCTCGTTTTTGGGTCGGTAGTGGTCGACATCGCCGGGGGCGGTGGATTCGAACGATTCGCAGTACCAGCACTTGCCGTGCGAGAGCTTTTGAAGGTCCTCAAAGAGGGCCTTCCAGATACGGCTACGGTCGTTGATGGCTTTGGCGCGCTCGGCTGGCGGCAGATTTTTAACGATGTCATAGGCCTGTTGGGCTTTCTGCTGCCAGCTAGCGGACACGGCCAGGTTGTACTTGATGTGTCTCACTCCTGCTGCCTCTCTTCTTGCTTGAGTTCTTGCAGAATCTGTTGTGTCAGGGCCTTCTGGGATGCGCGCTGTTCAGGCGTCAACGTCACGCTGTCCCTGATGGCGGGGTCCTCGTGCCTGGTCATGGCGTTGACAAAATCGTGGTAGAGGGGGTCGGGGAGGGTCGTGATGCTAAAATCAAGGCCCTCCAATTGCTGGTTCAGGTCGCGCAGCCGGGCGCGCTGCTGGCTGGTGATGTCGTCCTGGGCGGCCAGTTCGCGCCGCTCGTCTACGAGGCGTTGGGTGGGGATATCGAGCGTGGAGCGCAGGCCGAAGAGGTCGCTGGTGAGGATGCCAGCGATGCCCATGCCTCTGGGACTCTCTTCGGGGATGACGGAGTAGACCTGGCCGGACTCGTCATCGCGGCGCATGATGCGCACCTCCAGGCGCTCCAGGCTGGAGATGACCAGGGGGTTATGGGTGGCCATGAGGATCTGGCTTTTGGGCAGTTCGCCCACCACCAGGCGAATGAATTCCAGGTATTGGATGCCCCAGGCGGGGTTCAGGTGGGTATCGGGCTCGTCGAGCAAGAACAGGGCCTCATCTTCCTTGGTGAAGCGCAACAGGCCGAGGACCATCAACAACTGCTGCTCGCCCTCGCTGAGATCGCGGAAGGTCAGGGTGCCATCGGCGTTGCGTATTTGCAGACGTATTCTGACCTCGCTGAGGATTTCGGAAATATAGGTACTTTCGAGGGCCTTGAAGAACTCCTGCTGGCTGTTATACATGGCGGCCAGGGCTTTGAGATCGTCGACATCTTTGAGGTAGAGGTAGAGATGTTCAAGGTTGGTGGATTGCTTAAAGTCGAGATGCACGCGGCGGGGGAGGCGCAGGGGCACGAGGGCCAATTCATATAGCCTGTCAAGAAAGTCCTTGACAACGCCGCGCGCGTTCCAGAAACGGGGGTCGCCGGCTTTGCTGGTCCACGAGGGTTTGCGCATCACGAAGAGCACGGAGTCCAGGCGCTCGATGCCCAGATGCTCGGTGAGAAAGTGCAGGATGCCGGGGTCTTGCTCGTTGAAGAACGAGAGCAGGGCGAACTGGCTATGCACCAGGCGGGCGTAGAGCAGGGGACGCAGGGGGCGATCCTCGCCTTTGAGTAGCTCATCGTAGAAACGCTTCTGGTGGGCGTCGAAATGGGTCTCCATGCGATTGCTGGGGCCGGAATAGTAGCCGAAGACATAGCTGGGCAGGTAGCGCCTGCCGGTTTGTTTGGAGAATTGCTGGTACGACAGAGGCTCGCCATCCACCTTGATGCGCACCTGCTCTCTGCCGGAGCGTTCGGGGTCGGCATCGATAGTTACCTCTGTGTCGCGACAGAGGTAGGTCATGCGATACTTGAAGGCGGGGGCGGCGCCCAGATCGAGGCCTTGAAAGATAATGATCAGGGCTTCGAGCAGGTTCGATTTGCCGGTGCCATTGCGGCCCAGGACGACAGTCGTGAGCGCCTCCGCATCAAAGTCGATGGAGAAGTTGGTGAGGTTCTTGAATTTATCGATGGCCAGCTCTACGACTCTCATTCTTTGACAGCTTCCAGGTAAACCTGCGTGGTATCTGGACGCAGGATGTTGATACGTTTATTGACAACGGCCTCTTCGCGCACCTCTTCACAGAACTCGTCGATATCTTCGGGGGCATCGGGTTTTAGCTCGGCCCTCTTGAAGAGATCCTCCGGCTTCAGCGGCTTCTGGGCCTCAACCAGCAGCTCATACAACGGTTTCCTGGTAGCATCTTTCTTGATTTTTCTTTGCATGTGCCTTTCCTTCCCTAACAACTTTTCCTCCTGCTCGCGCCTGGCGCGCTCCTGGCGGATACGCTCCAGCAGCACGCTGGCAGGCTCATCACGCGGATCTTGCGGCACGAGCCGCCCTGAGAACGCCTTCTGCAAGATGCTCTGGCGCAGGCGCCCGGCGCGCTTGAGGTTGGCTTCAATTGCTGCTTCTGATTGGCTAAGAATGGATAGACGGCGCTCTACCTCGGCTACGATTTGCTGCTGCTCAAGCTGAGGAGATAAAGGGATAGAGAATTTCCGAATATCCTCAATATTCAGGTGGGGAGATGCTGAGCCTGTAATTTCTTTAGCGTATTGTGAACGAAATATTGATGAGTTTAATATACTTTCATAATATTGTGGTTCGATAGATTGATTGATTCTAAAAATCATCATCCTTTGACCCAAACAGAATTCAAGATCAGCAGGAACAGTGACAGCAATACCAAGCAATGCCCCTTCACGGCTAAATAGTACATCGTTCTTTTGGGGCTTCATACGCCGATTGCGTTCAATGAATGTGGCTTCATCAACATAACGGATTTTTTCATATACAATTTGGCCAGGTTTTATGTTATTGGTATCAATGCACGCAAATCCAGATTCTCTGAAAGAGGGGGTACTATGTAGGCAGTCAACAATATAGTCGCAGACTTGTTCCACTGTAGCCCAGCACCACTCCTCCGGCAACTCCGGCAGATTCTCCGTATCCGGCCCTGCTGGCTCCCGATAGCCCTCCTTCCACGTATCATCCTTTGGCGTCTTGCCCTGGGCCTGCATCTTTGCCACCTGCTCGGCTTCCCACTTCGCGCGGCGCGCGGCCAGGATGCGTTGCAGTAGCTGCGAGGCGGTTTCGGACGTGGGATGCTCGGCGCGCCATGCCTCCGTGAGCCGACCCTCGACGGCGGATTTCAGGATGGCGGAACGGGTGTGCTTGAGCTTGGTCCTGTCGCGTTGGAGGGTTTCTACAACTGCATCAAGGCGAGTGAATTGCTGCTCGATGGCGGCTACGATACGATGTTGCTCTTTAGTGGGAGGAAGAAGATAAGGGGTATTTATGAGAAAAGTTGCAGGAACACGAAGCTGTCCAGCAGAACCAGTCATAGCAATGCGTGCTTTTTGTCTGAATCCTTCCTGTGCCAGATAGTAGTATAAAAGCTTCGATTCTACGCCGTTTTCTGGCCGTAAGATATGAAATTCAGTAGAGCCAAAACCTATTCCTGATGAGAGTGAGCGAACAACAGCTACTTTTCCATTTTCCATACATGGAGTAATCTTTGCAAAAAGGACATCGTTTTCTTGAAAAGCCGTATATCCACGCCTTACTTCATCAAGTCTACGCAGAATAGAAGTATCTACACGGCCGGTTCCTGCTTCTACGGCTGCCATTGGTATGAATGATACCAGAGCCGAATCCGGTATATCAAGAGTATCTACTCCAGGGTTAATTACAGCAATAGAATTTAGAGTAGTCTTAACCCAACCTGCTGGTAACTTCTCTTCGCTCAAGCAGCCAACCTCTCATTCAAATCCTGCAACATCTTCGGCAGATCGGGGCCGAAGAGGGTATATGCCTTGCCGAGGCCTCCGCGCTGGATAAAGGGATCGAGGTCAAAGTCGTTGGTCTCGATAGAGAGCGAGGAGGCGATGCGGTCGCGGACCATCTCCAGCCACAGGCGTTCTTCCGCCGTGAAGGGTCGGGCGCGGCGCTGCTCCTGCTCTGCCAGCCAGGCGGCGAAGCGGCGGCGCACTGAGGCGGTGTATGGCTCTAGAACGGCGGTGCTATCCTGCTCACGTTCAATAGTATAACGTATAAGCGCAACCAGGTCGGTCAGGAGGCGTTTGATAGTACTACCGCGCACACGCGAGCGTTCCAGGGTCTCGTAGGCCTGCCAGAGTTTATCGGTCGAGAGGCCGAGGGGTGGGGCCTCGATGAGGCGGGCCAGTTGCTTGATATCTGCCAGCTTCAGGGGGGCGTGGCTGGGGCGGTTATAGAATATTTCGAGGGCGGTGATCTCGTCGCGGTGCTGCTCGATGAACTGGCGGAAGGTAGTGACCACCTGGCGGGCGCGCTCCTCGGCCTGGAGATCCCAGGCGGCGGAGAGCAGGGTATCCTGGCTCACCACGTCGATGGTCTGATCGTCGCGCTGGACGTTGAGCAGGGCGGTGCGCAGTTGGGGATTGTCGAAGGGCAGCGTGGCCTGGAGCAGCAGGTCTTGAGCCACCTGCTGGACGGCGGGATCGTCGAGGCGCAGGTAGTCCTGCCCGGATTCGGCGCGCGCCGTCTCAAGCTGTGTATCGGGGTCCAGGGCCTCCAGCAGGCGGCGGGCCAGCATAGGGATATCGAGGCCGTGCGTTTCCTGCATGATGGTCTGGGTATCGATGGGGTCGGCGAGGCGGGCCAGGCGGCCCAGGCGACCGGCGAGGGTGGGGAGCAGATCGGGGTCGCGGCGCCACTTGCCGATAGCCACATCGTCCAGCAGTTGCTTGAGGGGGATCGAGGGCTTACGCTCCAGGGGCGGGCTATCCGTCTTCACCTGCTCGCAGACGCCGACCGCGTCCACAATCACAAAGTGCGTCTTGCTGGCGGCGTATTTATTCACAGCCTGGAAATCGGTATCCGAGATCGTGCGACTGCCGCGGCCCTTCATCTGCTCAAAGAAGCCGCGGCTCCTGACCGAGCGCATAAAGAGCAGCACCTCCAGGGGCTTAATATCGGTGCCTGTCGAGATCATATCCACGGTCACCGCGACGCGAGGGTAGTAGCTATTGCGGAAGGAAGCGATCAGGTCTTCAGGCTTCACGCCGGTGGTCTTATAGGTAATCTTCTGAGCGAACTCATTGCCGCGCGCAAACTCAGCGCGCACAATGTCCACAATCAACTCGGCGTGGCTATCGTCCTTAGCGAAGATCAGGGTTTTGGGCACCTCCTGGCGACCGGGGAAGATCGCGGTAGGGAGAGCATCGCGAAAGGCGCGGATGACGGTGCGCACCTGGTCGGGCGCGACCACATCGCGATCAAGCTGGCTGGCGGCGTAGACCAGATCCTCATCGAGTTGTTCCCAGCGCACAGCGCGCGTCTGGCGTTCACGTTTGCCCACCACAGAGAGTGGCTCAATCGTGCTCCCCTGCTCAGTGATTTCCGTGCGCAGGCGGAAGACCTGATAGTCCACATTCACGCCATCGGCCACGGCGCGGTCGTGACCATACTCCATCACCAGATTGCGATTAAAGAAGCCAAAGGTCTGCTTATTGGGGGTCGCGGTCAGACCCACGATAAAGGCATCGAAGTAGTCCAGCACAGCGCGCCAGAGGTGGTAGATGCTGCGGTGGCACTCATCGATGATTACTACATCGAAGGACTCGATGGGGATATGGGGATTGTAGTGGACCTTGCGGGGAGGTTGTTTGGCCAGGGCATCCTCCATATCGAAGAGAGAGCGCTCCTCAACTGAGGCATCAAGCTCCGGCTCACCTGAAAGGATCGAGTAGAGGCGCTGGATCGTCGTAATGCACACATTGGCGACCATATCGATGCTATTGTGCTGGAGATGCTGCACATTATACAGTTCGGTAAACTTGCGGCCATCGTCGGGCGTAGCGTATTGCGCGAACTCATTGAGCGTCTGTTTGGCCAGATTGGCGCGATCCACCAGGAAGAGGACGCGTTTGGCGCCGCCGAATTTAAGCAGGCGGTAGACGCTGCTGACGGCGGTATAGGTCTTGCCGCTGCCGGTAGCCATCTGGATCAGAGCGCGGGGGTGATTGGCGGCGAAGGAGCGTTCAAGGTTGGTGATAGCCTCGACCTGGCAGGCGCGTAAACGCGCGGACGGCAGGGGTGGCAGGCGGCGGAGGCGGGCGCGCAGAGTGTTATTCTGCTCATTGGGTAGCTGTGGGGGGGCCTGGGTCAGCCATGTAGCCAGCGTTGCCGGTTGGTGGAACGCGAAGACGGGGCGGCTACGGGGTTCGGGTTCGAGGTGGTTGGTGAAGCGGGTCTCGATGCCGGTAGTCTCGTAGGTAAATGGCAGGGGCAGGCGGGCGGTGGGGAAGTCGCCGGCGAGGCCAGAGCGGTACTTGGCGCTCTGCTCTTCAACGCCGGTGAGGGTAGCGCCGACCTTTTTGGCTTCAACGATGCCGACGGCCTCGCGATTGACGAATAGGAGGTAGTCGGCGATGCCGGTAGACATAGAGAACTCGCGCAGGGCGATGCCGCGCGCGGCGCCGAGGTTCAGGTTTTTGCGGTCCTGGACGGACCAGCCAGCCTGAGTGAGCAAGGTATCGATATGCTGGCGGGCGTCGTCTTCGGGTCTGGCCACCGGGGCGTCTCCTTGCACTATCCAAACACGTACATTGTCTCTATCGGCAGAGAGTATCTATGTGATGAGTGGGGTGGAGTAGAGTATACAAGCAGTATAGTATATGGGAGGGGGTGGGTGCAAGGGATAGGGCGCAGGCGAGCGGCGCCCGTACATGAAAGGGGGATGGCATTGGGTAGGTTGTATTGCCATGCCGGGGGCTTTTTGCAATGGATGAGGATAGGTGTTTGTGGGATCATGAAGAGGGAGTGAGTGGCATGAGGGGTAGGGGCGCGGTTTACAAGCCCGTTTGTTCGCGATGGGA
>JALYTT010000727.1 GCA_030854145.1 Chloroflexota bacterium
GTAGTGACAGGACGGCGAGGCAAGCCACGCGCTACGGGCCAAGCTAATTGAAAAGGTGTGTAACTATGCCAAAAGCGAATAAGCCTGAGAAGAAACCATTCGTGCAGCCAGGCACGCTGAACGCGCCTGCTGGCAAGCCTAACGCGAAAAACCAGAAGCCAGTCGCGCAGCCAGAGGCGCCGGCGCTATCCGCGAGCAAGCTGGTGGCGAAGGACCCGAAAACGCGCGTCGGCGGCACCGCCGTGCAGGGTGCAAAGTCTACGCAGCCCAAGGAGGTCACTACCAAAGACCCCCAGCGGCAGGAGACCGAGAGCTATAACCGCGAGATGCGCCGCCGCATGCAGCACATGAAGACCGGCCCGTACAGCGATGCCCCCTCTCCCCAGCAGCAACGCCGCAAGAAGCTTGATCGTCGCAAGCAAGAAGCTCAGGAAGAGGTCCAGAAGCTCCGTGGACGCAACCCAGGCAAGATTACGCTCGGTCGCCGCAACACTTATTTTGTGATCGCCGTTGCGGCCATCGTAGTGGTGCTTATCGTGCTCGCCGTCCTGTTTCAGATGAAGATACTCTAAATCTAAATGACACTCGCTAGCACAGCGCTTACATGACATAACGTTACCATGGAGTAGAGAAAATTGTATGAACACAAACCCTTCTGGGCGACCGCGCCCATTTGTTTTGATTGTGATGGACGGCTGGGGCATCAATCCGCGCAAAGAGGGGAACGCCATTGCCCTGGCGCGCACACCCAACATCGATAGGCTGGCGCGCGAGTGGCCGCACACGGCGGTCAGAACGTCGGGCGAGGCGGTCGGGCTGCCGGAGGGCCAGATGGGCAACTCCGAGGTGGGCCACCAGAACATCGGAGCGGGCAAGCGCGTCCTGCAAGACTATACGCGTGTCAGCGAGTCGATCAAGGACGGCTCCTTCTTCCACAATCCAGCCTTCCTGACAGCTATTGAACATGTCAAGCGCAACCACGCACAACTGCACATCTGCGGCCTGCTCGGCGATGGCGGCGTGCATGCCCACGAACTCCATCTGGAGGCCCTGTTGCGCCTGGCACAGAGGCACGACATCGAGCGCGTCTACATCCATGCCTTCACCGATGGTCGCGATACGTCGCCCACGGCCGGCATCGAGTTCATGGCGCAGCTCGAAGCCCGCGCGCGCGCCATCGGCGGCGAGCATGCCGCCAGAGTTGCCACCGTCAGCGGCCGCTACTACGCTATGGACCGCGACAACCGCTGGGACCGCACCGCGCTCACCTACTGGGCGATGACGCGTGGAGAAGGGAGGCGCGCTTCATTGGCCAGCGCCGCTATCCAGCAGGCCTACGATGAGAAGGTGACCGACGAGTTTATCATCCCGACCGTCATCATGGACGACACCCATCCCGTGGCCGTCGTCAAGGCCGGCGACGCGGTGATCCACTATAACTTCCGGCCCGACCGCGCGCGCCAACTAACTAAGGCCTTTGTGATGCCAGAACTGCCACCGCAGGCCGAGGGCAAGTTCGACCGGGGGCCGCGCCTCGCAGACCTGGCCTACGTCATGATGACAGAATACGAGGCCGGCCTCGATGCCAGCGTGGCCTATCGCGCCGACGAGGTGGAGATGCCGCTGGCACGCGTGATCTCCGACCACGGCCTGCGCCAGTTCCATACCGCCGAGACCGAGAAGTACGCGCACGTGACCTACTTTATCAACGGGCGGCGCGAGACACCCTTCCCCGGCGAGGAGCGCGGCATGGTGCCCTCTCCCAGGGTGCCGACCTACGATCTACAGCCGGAGATGAGCGCCGCCGGCGTCACCGATACCGCCATCGAGCACATTCGCAGCGGGCAGTACGACCTGCTGATTATGAACTACGCCAACGCCGATATGGTTGGGCATACCGGCGTCATGGAGGCGACCATCAAGGCCGTTGAGACCGTCGATAGCGGCGTCGGCCGCGTCGTCGAGGCCACCCTGGCCGTCGGCGGCGGCCTGCTGATCACCGCCGATCACGGCAACGCCGAGCAGCTCATCTACTACGATACCGGCAAGCCCTTCACCGCCCACACCACCAACCCGGTGCCGCTCTACCTCGTCGCGCCGCCCTACGCCCAGGCAAAATTGCGCGCCGGCGGCATCCTGGCCGATGTCTCCCCCACGATCTTGCAGATACTGGGCATCCCGCAACCCAGGGACATGACGGGCCGCTCGCTCCTGCTGCCGTGAGGACGGCGGGCTGGGGGCGCCGGCTGTGCTCATCTCCGGTTATAGATCGTAGGTCGACACC
>JALYTT010000357.1 GCA_030854145.1 Chloroflexota bacterium
GTTCACAGGTGGAGCAAGCTGCGCATCATCACCACGGTCATGTATCTTAGTTCGCCGTTGATGGTCTTGATCGGTTTCGCGCCAACGCTTGTGCTGGCCGTGGGCGGCGAATACGCGCGTTCTTTCATGCGCACACTGATCGAGCCGATCTATGCCGCCTTCGCGATGGAACAGGTTTCAGATCGCCAGCGGGCAACGCTAGCGGGCTTCTATTCGGTCACCTGGAGCATCGGTTTTAGCATCGGTCCTACCGCCGCAGGCTGGTTGCAGTCCAATGTCAGTCTGTCGGCAGCCTTTGTTTTTGGCGCGGTCTGCTTGCTGATCTGCCCAAGCCTGCTGCTGCTCTCGTTTGGCAGAAAGAAGAGGTAATGCTGCTATGGCTGGAACACGTTTTGTGCTTGTGCGCCATGGAGAGACGCACGCGAACCGCGAATTTCGCTACATCGGTTCGCGAGATGATGCCCTGACCAACCTGGGGCACGCGCAGGCCGGGCAACTGGCGGGCGCGCTGGCGATTCTGCCGGTGGCCGCGGTCTATAGTAGTCCCCGGCAGCGAGCGTACCAGACAGCCCTGCCTATCGCGGCCCGGCACAATCTGGAGGTGCAGGTACTTGATGACCTGCGCGAATGCGCTTTTGGCCACTGGGAAGGCTTGAGCCGGGCCGAGGTGCTGGCTGGCGGCTCTGAAGATACCCAGCGCCTGCTGGCCTGGGAGCGCGATACCGCAATCGCGCCGCCGGGGGGCGAGAGCCTGGAAGCCATGCACAGGCGTGTCGTGGCTGCCATTGAGCGCCTGCATCTGGCACACGCGGGCCAGACAGTTGTACTGGTATCGCACGTGGGGCCGGTGAAAGCCCTGCTCTGTGCAGCGCTGGACGCGCCAGTCTCGTCAGCCTTTCGTATCTTCCTTGACCCCGCTACCATCAGTCTGCTTGATTGGCAACAATCCGGCCCTGTAGTTCGTCTAGTAAATAGCCACGCTCACCTGGGTTGGGAACAGGCACGCTGGATGTCGCGCGTTCCCTAAACGCGAAAAGTCCTGGCTCATCGATAGCCCATATGGAGGTGCCATGTGCAGTCTTTAAGGGGAATAGCGTATTACTAGTTGCAAGCTATAATTCCTATGCAGCTAAGGTGATCAGGTCTCTCACCCTTCGTAGCTGCGCGATAAATCGCGCAGCTACGAAGAATGGATACAGCGCGCAAATAATGTGAGCTATTTCATAGCCCGAATATGGTATATACCGTATAGTATACACAGAGATATCAGTGCTTTCTTGAACGCCAGGAGCATGTAATCGATGAAGTCAAGTGCCGTGGACTCCTATTCTTCAGCGGGTTTCCAGGAACGCGCTTTGGGCGGCGCGACCGGCAACGATCCCCGTCTTGTTTCGCACGCCAGCGATCCCAGGCGGCAGCCCACGTCTTCGCATCCGGCAACGCCACCCGCGAAGCGCCGCATGACGCTGGCGCCGGCCGAGGGCTGGCTGCCCCTGTTGCTCTTGCTAGTAGCGGTCTACAGCGTTGTCTTCTCAATTATATACGCGAACTGGGTAGATCATACATTTATTTTGCTCTGGAGCGCTCCTGGCGGCTTGCTAACCGGGCTGCTCGTAGCAAAAAGCCGGCGTGTCCCGCAGGTGATGCTGCATGTCGCGGCTTGCCTGGTAGGATACTGGCTCTCGGTCTGGTTGACGACCGCTGTGGCACTGCATATTTCCTGGCTGGCATTGATAGATGGCCTGCGCATACTGGTCACAGGCGGCGTCACAACCAGCGCTGGCGCCAGCGGCGAGATGGTGTTTCTCTTCTATCTGGCGTTTCTGTGTTTCTTTCTCGGCTATCTGGGCACCTGGTTGACCTACCGCGCTCATCTTCCCTGGCTGGTGGCGCTGGCGTATTGTTCTATTATGCTTGTCAATCTGAACTACACACGACAGGAACACTTCTTCCTGGTAGTTGTGCTGCTGGGGGCGCTGATCTTGCTGATCGCGCGCATTCAGCTTGCTACCCAGTTAGAGCAATGGAGAAGCGAGGGGCTGTATACCGATCGCCCCTGGCTGCGGGCCATCTCCTCGCGCTGCATGAATATCGCCTCGATCCTGACGGCGCTTATCCTTATTGTAAGCTGGCTATTTCCGGTATTCACGCAGGCGCAGTGGGGCGTCCACTTCTGGAATGACCTGGATAATACGATGGCCAATATCGCGCATCGCCAGGTCTCGCTTCAGAATATCGGCTCCCTGGTGAAGCCCTATGACAATCCAACCAACTTTTTCGGCGATCAGCTCACGGTGAGTGGCAGCGTAGACCTGCCCACCGGTGAAGTGCTGAATTATCAGGGGAGGGTCGTGCCCCAATATCTAGAAGGGTTTACCTATGACCACTTCGATGGTCATACGTGGATCTCGGCTAGCGCACAGTCTAGCCCGAAGAACTACTCTCCAGGAAGCCAGATTCCGCCTGATGTGCAGAATGTCACTGCTGATCAGGCTTTCCTGTCGATACAGGTGCTTCAGCCGCCTGGCGGCACAAAAAACTATATCTTCGCGCCCGCCCAGCCGGTCAGCTTTAGCGTGCCCACCACGGTGTACGGCGCAGCCTGGGCCAGCGCCTGGACACAGCAGGTCCCCTTGATCGTGGGCGAGCGTTACACAGTCACGTCAAACGTACCCCGGATCACGACGGATGCGGCTGCCAGCATAGGCCTGCCTGACGGGGGGCCGAACGCGTGGCAGAGCGAGCCAAACTACGCTCTGCTCGAAAACTATTATCTCCAGGTACCCGGCGGGCTGCCTCCCGCGCTTCTGCAAACGGCTCAAGCGTGGACCCATGGAGCACAAAACGCCTACCAGGCCATGCAAATGCTGGAGGCGCGCCTGAGCGATCCCACGCATTTTACCTATTCCGTCTCTAACATCCCCATCCCGGCGAACGTGGATGTTGTGAGCTGGCTGCTTCAGACCCGCAAGGGCTATTGCACGTATTATGCAACCGCCATGACGGTGATGGCGCGCCTGCTGGGGGTACCCGCACGCCTGGTGAGCGGCTTCAGTCAGGGACATTACGACCGGCACCGGCAGGTGTGGGTAGTTAACGGCGATGACGCGCATAGCTGGGTACAGATCTACTTTCCCGGACATGGTTGGATCAGCTTTGATCCAACGCCCGGCTTCGCCTTGAGCGACTCAAGAAACCCTACCGTTGGCACATCGCCATCGCCAACAACCCACGTGACCCCCACGGTCCATACGCAGCCTACGACGCATATCACACCCGGCTCGCGGCCTCATCCCGCCAGCTCAGGTAACGCGGGAGCAGGCAACGGCGATCTGGGCACGGCGGGCCACCAGGCGCTGCTGCTGCAATTCTCACTGGTCACCCTCTTGTGCTCGCTGCTGCTGTTCTGTATCGCCGCCTGGACCTACTGGTGGCGCTCTCTCTACAAAAACACGACATTCATCTCAGGCATGTACTGGCGCCTCTGTCGTATCGCGAGTTGGGCGGGCTTCGCGCCCCAGAAGTGGCAGACGCCGTATGAATATGGCGGTGACCTGAGCCGGGCTGTGCCCCAGGTGGCCGCTCCCCTGCACCGGCTGACGAACCTCTTCGTGCGCGACCGCTGGGCCCCACCTTACCAGGCGCCCTATACCGCTGAAGAGGCCGACCTGGAGCGCCTGTGGCCTCACTTGCGCCGGGCATTCCTCTCTCTGTTCTGGCGAAAATTGAAGCGCTCATAAGACATCAGCGACAGCGGATGTGTCGATGCGCGTTACGCCCCGCGCTCCCCAGCGTCTATCTTTAATGGAGGCTAAATTCCTGGTGTGGTTGAAGAAGTGGAGAGGATAGAGCGGTGGGGAATGAGCCTATTGTCAGCGGTGCGTTTGGTTGGGGACGGATCTTCCGGCTCTATAGCGACCATCTTGACGCAGGTGGCGTGTCCTATGATTTGAAAACCCTCACGCGTGTTCATCCCACATATCGCCAGGTCCTGGGTATCCCTTCGGCACGCCTGGAACTCGTTTTTGGGAGCGAGCGCCTGGTCTTGCGGGGTATTGCCGCCATTGATGATGCGCGCAGGATGGTAGCCTACCTCACAGAACACTGTCCAGATACGCATTTGTCTGTCCCCCCCACGGGCTGGCAGCGCACACGAGAGCCAGAAGATGAGGAACAGGAGCGCGATGAACGCGCGCAGGCTATCACCGCTCCGATCGCGGTTCCCAGAAGGCAGCAGGCGCACCAGGAGCGGCGCCAGCCCCGCTTGCAGTATCCCCGACCAGCGCGCGCGCGCTCCAGGGATTCCGGGTATTCCTGGGGCAGGCAAGTGATGCACCGCTTCAAGCGGGACGATCTGCCTCCCGTGCCGGTTCCAGTACGCTTACCGGCTGGCGAATATGCCTGTTACAGCGCCGAGGCTACGCTCTGCGGCGAATGTGTGCTTGAGCCTGCCGGCCCCGTGTATCCCACCAGGGATCACGGCCTGCTGATTCTGACGAACAGGCGCTTAATGTATATCGGGCGCAAGAGCCAGATCTTGCTAGGATACGCACGCCTCTTCCATGTCTCGCGCTTGAGCGGCGCGGTAGCCTTTCTGGCCGATTACTGGCATAAGCGGGAGATTTTTGTCATGCGTCACCCGCTGGAGTGTGTGATGTGCCTGGAGCGCATCTTGCGCCAGTTCCGGCAGGAGGAGCCGACGCCACCCGCGCGGGCGGCTGTTTATCTTGAGGAGAGTATACTTGATGAGGAGGCGTATCTGGTTTCAATACTCGCCGGTACACAAACACAGCGATTAGATCACATGGATGAGGTCGGCCCACGAAAAGAGTTGAATGCTGAAGCGGAGCACGAAACGCAGAAAGTGGCAAGGGTCGGGCGGCGCGAAGCGGGGGAAAGGATAGGGCGGCGAGATGATCGACACAGTAATGGCGCTATGGAACCGGGGATATGGTAGGCGCGGCATGCTTCTACTGCTGACGGGGCTTTTTATCTGTATCAGTATATACCTGCTCGTTGCTATCAGCGGCGGCCTGCTGGCGCCACCTGCTGGCCAGCAAAAGAAATCACTGGCGGGCCTGCTTACACCCGCGCCATCGATCACAGTTGATCCGGCGATCGATCCCGGCGCCACACCCACTGTAAGTCCAACATCTACCCCCGGCGCCACACCCACTGTAAGTCCAACACCTACCCCCCACAAGAAGGCACCTCACAAGACATCCTCTATCCACGCTCATCACCATTCTGGAGTGGCACCGACGCCGCGTCCAAAGCCGCGTCCAAAGCCATCTCCCACGCCGCGTCCAACACCACATCCGACGCCATCCCCCACGCCGCGTCCAACACCCTCGCCTACTCCGTCTCCTACGCCGGTACCCACGCCATCTCCCACACCACGTCCAACGCCCTCGCCTACTCCGTCTCCTACGCCGGTACCCACGCCCTCGCCTACTCCAACCACTGAGCCGACGCCCAGGCCAACCATTGAGCCAACACCCAGGCTAACGAAGACGGCGACGAAGAATGACACGATCCAGCATTGTGGCGCCGGTGACAAGACTGGATTTCCCTGGATGCTGGATTGCCTGGGAGACAGTGTGACAAGAAGCGGCGCGTTTGTCACTCTGCGCGATCACCAGTGGATCGTTCTGGGAGGCGCCGCGCTGCTACTGCTGCCTGTGTATATTCTGCTGAACGGCATACATCATAAAAAGCGCCGCCAGTCTGCCCATGAGGAGGAGGAGGAGGCTCCCGATGTGCAGATATTCTTCAAAAAAGACAACCGGTAGATTGCACCGCGCTGCCTGATTGACGCCATATGGTATCCTACTTATATATACATCCCCTAATGTATAAGCGCGTACGATACAGACAAGGCGTAAGATGGCACTCGAAGGATGGCAGATCGGGCCGTACTATCTCGAAAGGCTGCTCAAGCGAGGTGGTATGGGAGAAGTGTATCTGGCACTGAACGTAGAGAGCGGAGAGAATGTAGCTTTCAAGGTAAGCAACGAGAGTGCCAGTAGCCAGCCCGACCAGGAACGCTTCGAGGAGGAGGATTTCCTCTTCCGGCGCGAAGCCATGGCAATCTCCAGCCTCAACCACGAGCACGTCCTGCGCCTGCTCGACTTTGACGAGCGGACCGTTGACGGCAAGACGTTTACCTACATCGTGATGCCCTACTGCCAGGACGGCTCGTTCGCGGACTGGCTCAGGCGACATCCCGCGCCCCTCTCTCTCCACGCGGTGGCGCACGTTATCGGCCAGGCGGCGGAGGCGTTACAGTATGCCCACGATCACCAGATTATTCACCGGGATGTCAAACCCTCGAACTTCCTGATCGTCGAGAATCCACAGCGCCCCAACCGACCCGATCTGCTGCTCAGCGATTTCGGCATCGCCAAGATGAGCAGTGCGGTGGCCACCACCAGCACCTTCCCACGCGGCAGCACGGCCTACATGGCGCCGGAACACTGGGAGGGCCATCCCAGGCCGGCGACCGACCAGTACGCACTGGCCATCATGGCCTACGAACTGCTGACGGGTCAGCTTCCCTTCCAGGGTGCGCCCGGACAGATCATGCACCAGCACTTTTACAGTCAGGCGAAGCCTCCCAGCACGCTGAATCCCCAGGTACCCGCCGCCGTCGATATCGTCGTCCAGCGTGGAATGGAGAAAAAGCCGGAGGATCGCTACCCCTCCATCATAGCATTCGCGCGCGCCTTCCGGCAGGCGTTGCCGCGTGTACTGGGCAAGCTGGGTGTCTACACAGGAACGGGGCAGAGGAGGCCTGCACTCGGCCAGCGTGCGGATATAACGCTGCAGCGCAAAGAACAACGCCGGGAGCTCCTTGAGCGCAAGAAACCCCTTGCCAGGCGCACACCACTTGAACGCCGCCCCGCTCGCAGAGAGACCAGCACAGACAGCTTTATCGATCTCCCCGCAGAGCCGGGAGCTCTCCCTGAGCCACGGCCGCTGCCGCTGCCCGCCGCCGACAGGGTTCCTCTTGAGGAGGGCCTGTTCGCCGGGGAGGAGTCACTCTTTCCGCAGCGTTACCGTCCAGATAGCAGCGCCTTCGACGAGGATATCTTTGACGAGCCATTCCCCCTGCAACGCCGCAGGTCGCGTCCCGACCTGGGCACGCGGGCGCCCGACCAGGGGGAACGCCCGCGCTATTCGCGACCGGAGAGAGTATTCATTGATGACCCCCTCGATGAGCCGTTGCCGCGCGAGTTCCAGGCGCCCCAACTCCGCAGCTCGCGCCCAGACTGGGGCCCGGTGGATAGAACGCCGCCCAGGCTCTCACAGAGATTGCAGCCCACATCTGGCCGCATCAAAGTTCCTGTGCCACGCCAGCATAAAGAACAGAACAACAGACGCCTGGAACGCCTGCTGGGACTGCTACTCATTCTTGTGGCGATCATCGTCTTTTTCTATCTGCTTTCATTGATCTACGCCAGGTAATCACGCTCTATAGGCGCGCTCCATTCGCGAATCCGTAGGGCGTGGCTTGCCTCGCCAGTCAGGCC
>JALYTT010000358.1 GCA_030854145.1 Chloroflexota bacterium
AAATATCCCTGAAGTTCCCCCAGAGAAAAAGGGAATACATCGCCCATAAATCAACCTCTCCCGCTTTCTGAGTTTAAAAGTACTATAACACAGATACACGAAAAAAGAGAATAGGCTCTATCTTTCTCGTTAAAAATGGGACCCTTGACAAAACCGAGATCCGTCAAGTACACTTAGTAAAACGTTTTACTAAAACGTTTTACCACAGCACGGGAATGGAGCAAATGCGGCGAAGAAGCACGACCATTCGAGATGTCGCGGAGCGTGTCGGGGTATCCGTCAGCACCGTCTCGCATGTCTTGAATGGCAACGACCAGCATGTCGGCTCGGCTGTACGCAAGCGTGTCATGGACGTGGTAGAGGAACTGAACTACCGGCCCAACGCCATTGCGCGCAGCATGGTCAAGCGGCAGACCGCCACCGTGGGTTTAATCATCACGGAGGTAGCCAACCCGCTCTTTGTGCCGGTTGTTGAGGGGGTTGAGGAGGTATTGCGCGGCCAGGGCTATCACATTGTGCTGGCCAGTGCGCCGGATGTGGAGAGCGAAGTGGAGGCTATAGAGACGCTGCGAGCGCAACAGGTGGATGGGTTTATTTTTATGTCATTGTCCTTCTGGTATCCCAGCGACCATCTAGCGCGTTTGCAGGAGGACGGCGTCCCTTTTGTCGTCATCAACCGGCCCATCTCGACTTCGGAGCAGACGGGCAGCGAGATCAACCAGGTGCAACTGGATGACTGGGGCGCAGGCTATTCGGCCACCCGCCATCTGCTGGATCTTGGTCATACGCGCGTCGGCACCGTCAGCGGCCCGATAGATGGCGAGCCTGCACGACGCAGCGCCATCGAGCGACACCGGGGCTGGCAAGAGGCGCTCCAGGAGCGTGGTTTGAGCGCGCAACCCGAATGGGTCGTTGTCGGGGATTACACATATGAAGGGGGGTATCAAGCCATCAGGCAAATATTGGCACGGGTAGAGGGAAGCGGTGTGGCCTGTCCTACGGCGCTCTTTGTGGCGAGCGATGTCATGGCCATGGCCGCGCTAAAGGCGCTGCACCAGGCCGGGAAGCGGGTTCCGCAGGACATAGCGATTGTCACTACGGGCGACCCGCCATTCGCGACCTACACTATTCCCTCTCTGACCACTCTCTCGCACCCGGTGCCTGAAGCGGGGCGCCTGGCCGCCCGTATCCTACTCGATTGGTTCAAAGAAGGTAAGCCTGCTCACGCGCAGAACGTCACGCTCAGTTTCACTTTGAAAGTGCGCGAGTCGTGTGGAGCGCTGGCGTAAGCTTTTCCCAGGGTACCTTTTCCGTAAGGGCGAGATTGGCCTCGCCCATGTGTGCAAACAAGGAGGCACAGTATGTTAAAGACACGGACGTTGTCCCGGTACCTGGCCCAGGGACTGGTGTCCCTCCTACTCATCCTGCTCGTCGCGGCCTGCGGCGGCACGACTGGTCCCAATGGGACTGGCGGTCCTACGAAGATTACCATCCAGGTGCTTGATGGCGGCGGTGTTCTCAATGTTCTCAAAGCTGTCCTGGAGAACTACAAGACCAGCCATCCCAACACGGTCGTCGATATTAAATATGTGACGACGACGGCCCCGGTGATCCCTGGCAAGATCCAGGCGCAGATCAGCGCGGGCAAGCAGGATTTCTCCCTTATTCTTGCCGGCTATGATGTGGTAGCTGCTGGCATCAAAAATGGGTTTCTTGAGCAACTTACCCCGGCTCACTCTGACAAATTTCCTAATCTCAACGATAACTACCAGGGACCTGCTCAGCAGTATGCTGGCCTGGCGCAGGGCTACGCGCTGCCGATTGCCTACACACCCAGTGGTCCGCTCTTCGAGTATGATCCCAGCAAGGTACCCAATCCTCCCCAGACCATCGACCAGTTGCGCACCTGGATCAAGGCGCATCCGGGCAAGTTCGAGTACGCTCGCCCGCGCAACTCCGGTCCTGGCCGCACGATGTTGATGGGACTGCCCTACCTGCTCAAAGACAGCGATCCCAAAGATCCGGCGCATGGTTGGACCAAGACCTGGTCCTTCCTCAAGGACATTGGCTCATCGATCGATTACTATCCAGCGCGTACAGGTGTGACGATGACCGAGCTTGGCAATGACACCCGTTGGATGATCGCCACCACCATGGGCTGGGATATCAACCCGCGCGCCCTCGGCCAGGTGCCCCAGGGCTTCAAGACGTTCATGTTGCAGGGCACCAGCTTTGTGGCCGACGACCTCTTCATGATGATGCCCAAGGGCCTGGACGCCCAGCACAAGGCGGTCATCCTGGACATGATCTCCTACGCGCTCCAGCCGAAGCAGCAGGCCTATATCTATGACAAGGGCTACTTCTATCCTGGCCCAGCGATCAAGAACGTTCCGGTGACCATGGCGCCTGCCTCAAGTCAGACCGTGCTGCAGACGTTTGGCCGCCCGGAGTACGATCAGCTTGCGACCTCCGTGCCGATCATGCTACCGTTGTCCGCCGATAACTTGAACACAGCCTTCGATATGTGGGACCACGATATTGGCGGCTCGAAAGTCAAGTCATAACGTTTTTACGACACACATAAAAGGAAGGCGCTATGGAGCCGATAGAAAAGCTGCAATTGAAGGGGGTCACCCGGCGTTTCGGAGCCACAACCGCTCTTGACCGCTTTACCCTGGAGATCGCAGGTGGCACCTTTGTAACGCTCCTGGGGCCGAGTGGTTGTGGGAAGACAACGGCATTGAACTGCCTGGCGGGCCTGTTAGAGTTGAGCGAGGGCGAGATCATCCTCAACAATAGGCCCATCCAGCAGTTGCCGGCCGAACGGCGTGGTTTTGGCATGGTGTTCCAGAACTACGCCCTCTTCCCGCATCTTACCGTCTTCCGCAATGTCAGTTACGGCCTGGAGATACGCCGCGTACCAAAGTCCGAGCGCGAACAGCGCGTGCGTCGCGCGCTCGCCCTGGTACATCTCGATGCCTTCGAGAAGCGTTACCCGGCCCAACTGAGCGGTGGACAGCAGCAGCGCCTGGCTCTTGCGCGCACAATCGTGCTTGAGCCAAGCCTGTTGCTGCTCGATGAGCCCCTCTCGAACCTGGATACCAACCTGCGCAACGAGATGCGCATCGAAATCAAACGCCTGCACGACCAGCTCAACCTGACGACGGTCTATGTCACGCACGATCAAGCCGAGGCCATGTCCCTTTCGGACCTTGTGGTTGTGATGCGCCAGGGCTATATCGAGCAGAAAGGGACGCCGCAGGAGATCTATATTCGCCCCAGGAGTCTCTATGTTGCCTCGTTCATGGGCTATAACAACCGCCTGCCCGTGGAGATTGTCGGGCGCGAGGACCACTATTTCGTGGTGCAGACCGCGAGCGGGGTGAAGTTGCAGGCCACCTCTACGGTAGAGGGCAGCGAGGGCTGGCAGCCCGGCACTTCGGTACTGGCCTGCTTCAGACCCGATGAGACGCAGGCCGAGCTGGGGGCGCCTCTCAATACGCTGCGCGGCCGCGTGCAACTGGTGGAATATATGGGCAAGTCGTTTGAGTCCCTTGTCTACCTGGAGGGCGCAGAGGGCACGCAGTTGCTGGTGCAGAGCCAGCGCGCGCCTGAAAGCGGCGCGTTTATGGATTTCAGCGTTCACCCTGATCGCTTCCTGTTGTTCCCTGCCGATAACCAGGAACAACCAGGTGCCGTGGCCCCCGCGGCCGCCACGGAACCCGTGCTGGAAGGAAGGGGGTAGGCGCTATGGCTACTGTGCCAGTAGAGAGCCGGCCCGCCCAGCGGCGGCGCGTAGACTGGAACGCGCTGCTGCTCTCGCTGCCGGCGTTTGTCTTTGTGATGGTCCTGTTCATCTTTCCCTTTATCTTTGGCTTTGTCGTCAGCTTGCAGAATGCCAAGGGCAGCGCGCTGACCCTGGATAACTACCTCCAGTTCTTTGGTGATAGCAGCCAGGTCAGCACGATCCTGATCACCTTCCAGGTGGCGCTGCCCGTGACCTTCTTCACGGTAGCGGTGAGCATCCCGCTGGCGTACTTTATGCGGCGCGGCATCAAATTTGAGCGCCTTATCAACATCTTGCTGATCCTGCCGATCACACTGGGCACGGTGATGGTTGCGCAGGCCATGGAGCGCTACTTCGGACCGATTGGCTGGTTCAACCAGGTGCTGATCTCGGCGCATATTCTGCAGGGGCCGCTGCCGTTGCTGCACAATGTGCTGGGCGTGGAGATCGCGTTGTTTATCCAGGGTTTCCCGTTTGTGTTCCTGCTCGTGGTGGGCTATATGTCGGCCATCGACCCGGACCAGGAGCGGGCCAGTCGCATGCTGGGCGCCAACACCTGGCAGACCTTCTGGCGCGTGATCTTTCCCCTGACGCTACCGGGTATCATCGTGGCCTTTTGCCTGAACTTCGTCGCCAACTTCGGCGTCTTCCCAAGCGCCGTGCTGGTGGGTGATCCCAGCGGTGTGACACGCGTGCTCTCGGTGGCGGCCTACGATGCCTTTAGCAATAACGACCCTCCGCAGGCTACCGCGATCGCCCTGGTTATGGGTGTACTCGAATTGTTGGTGGTGGTGATTGTGCTTGGGTTGCGCAACTTTGTGGCGCGGGGCGCGACGATCAGCGGCGGAAAGGGGGCCTAGCAGATGATGCAACAGACCGGACCGGTGCAGGGAGCTGCCGCCGATGTTGAGCTGGCGCTGAGCCAGGACCTGCGCGAGTTGAAGCCAGGAGGCGCTCGATCCACACGGCGCAGGGGCTTTGCCTGGAGCAAGCTGATCTTCTACCTGGTGATCGGCTTCTTCGTAGTTAACCTGGTGGGCATGGTGGGTAGCGTGATCCTCGACTCGTTCGGACACGAGTGGTTCGCCACCTGGTTCCCTACTAGCTACTCAACCGAGTGGTATTCGTATCTGACGACTGACGAGGGCCACGACATAGGGCAACTGCTCTTTAATACGTTCTTTGTGGCCCTGGTTGCCACCCTGTTCGCGCTCATCGTGGGCTTCCCGGCGGCCTATGTGCTGGCGCGCAAGCAGTTCCGCTTCAAGTCGGCGCTGACCGCGCTCTACCTGTTACCGATGCTGATCCCGTCGCTGGCCTACGGTATCCCGCTGGCGACTCTGTTGTTGCAGGTGGGCCTGGGCGATCTCATCGGCTCCTCACTGGTCAATGTGGTGATCATCAACATGGTGCCGATCCTGCCCTTTGTGATCCTCATTCTGACGCCGTTCATTGAGCAGGTGGATGTGTCGCTGGAGCGCGCGAGCCAGATGCTGGGCGCCAATCGCCTGCAAACTTTCGTACGCGTGGTCCTGCCCCTGGTGGTGCCAGGGATCTTGACGGCGGGCGTCCTGGCCATGGTACGCGCCATCGCCATGTTTGAGTTGACCTACTTGGTGGCGGACGCTTCGTCGGGCACGCTGGTTGTGGCGCTCTACGGAGACGCGTTCGGCGCCGGCATCCGGCCAAACCAGGCCATCGATGCGCTGGCCGTGATCTATATGCTGACAACCATGTCGCTACTGGTCGTCGCGCTGATCTTTGTCAAGCCAACCCAATTTGTAGTACGCTTGAAGGGCCGGTAGTGGAAAAGAGGTATCCGTGAAGCTAAAATATCATTATGACGCGGCCCCCGGCTATAGCCGGCTGGTCACGCCGCAGACGCATCCGGTCAAGTGGCTGGATTTTGCCATGTTGAAACTGGAAGAGGGAGGGCATTACCAGGCAGAGAGTGAAGGGAACGAGATCGGGCTGGTGATCCTGACCGGGACGTGCAGTATCCAGGTGAACGAGCAGGTCTTCGAGAACCTTGGTGGGCGCGCCAGCGTCTTCGATGGCCGGGCTACAGGAGTATATGTGCCGCGCCAGGCAGCCTTTGTCGTTGAGGCACAGGCCGGCGGCGTTGAGGTTGCCCTGTGCCGTTGCCAGGCCGATCAGGCGCTGCCGGTGCAGGTGGTGCGGCCGGAAGATGTTGTAGCGCGCGAGGTGGGGGGCGTGGGCTTTAAGCGCTACGTTCACGATATTTTTGGGCTGCAAATGCAGGCCGAGCATATGATCGTCGGCGAAACCTTCACCCTGGCGAGCAACTGGTCAAGTTTTCCCCCCCATAAGCACGACCAGGAGTTGGCCGGGGACGAGGTTGTGCTGGAGGAGCTGTACCTCTATAAAGTGCGACCCCTCGAAGGCTTCGGCCTGCAATGTATGTATAGCAGACCCGGCAGCCCGCATGGAGAGCTTGACGAGGCCATGATCGTGCGCAACGACGATGTGACAGTGATCCCCTATGGCTACCATCCCGTCTCCGCGCCCCCCGGCTACGATGTCTACTATCTGTGGTTCCTCAACGGTCCCCGGCGCCAGATGCACCCCAACGACGACCCGGCATACGCCTGGATCAAGACCGCTCCCGAGGAGCAGCGCGTCTATCCGTAATTGAAGGGCCACAAGGACTGTTACCCTTCAAACAATGGGTCAAAGTGTAGTGGCGACCCTTGCGGTCGCCATGTCTCACGTAACACATGAAAGGAGGAGTGCCGTTTCTGTCGCGCAACCTGGGAGATGCCAGGAGAGCCAGGAACGGCGCGCATAGTATGGAGATAGATCTACAGGGAAAAACAGCGCTGGTCACTGGCGCCGGTTCCGGCATCGGCAGCGCCATCGCTGTCGAGCTTGGCCGCAACGGGGCCTTTGTGGTAGTCAATTATCGCAGCAACGAAGCCGGCGCGCGCGAAACCCTCGCACGCATAGAACAGGCCGGCGGCAAGGGGCAGATCTATGCCGCCAATGTTGCCCGCGCGGACGAGGTGCAGAAGTTGATGGATGCCATCAGCAACAGCGCCGGGCGGCTGGATATCCTGGTGAATAACGCCGGTGGGCTGGTTCAGCGCGCGAAGGTCGCCGACATGAGCGAGGAATTGTGGGACGAGGTGATGGATATCAACGTCAAGAGCACCTTTCTATGCTGCCGGGCGGCTCTCCCGTTGATGCGTGGGCGAGGCTGGGGACGCATCATCAACATGTCTTCGCAGGCCGCGCACGATGGCGGCGGTCTGGGGGCGGCGCACTACTCGGCCGCCAAAGCCGCCATCCTCACCTTCACCAGGGGCTTCGCCAAAGAGGCAGCCAGCGAGGGTATCACCGTCAACTGTGTGGCCCCTGGCCTCATTGCCACCGCCTTCCACGACACATTCTCTACGCCTGAATCGCGCCGGACCATGGTGAGCAATACCGCGCTCGCCCGCGAGGGTCAGCCCGCGGACGTAGCCAATGTTGTGCTCTTCCTGGCCTCCGATCTCTCCGGTTTCCTGACTGGCGAGGCGATTAGCGTCAATGGCGGCCAGCGTATGGGCTAGGGCATGCGCCTGGTTTCGTACACAGAGCCTTCGCAAGAGCAGTGTTTTTGCGGAGGCATATATTTATTCGGGTAGAAGGTGTGCGAGACGTAGGGGCGCCGTTGACAAGCCCGCGTGCCAGGCGGAGACGCGATATGTGATGCCACGCGGGC
>JALYTT010000728.1 GCA_030854145.1 Chloroflexota bacterium
TCGCCAGTCAGCGCACCCGCCCTGCGGGCTGACTGGCGAGGCAAGCCACGCCCTACGGAATAACGGCCCGCTTCGGCTTCCGTTCACGCCTATGTGGCTTGCCTCGCCCTACGAGATACGCTTGATGGCCGCTCATTCATGTCTTATGTGTATGCCACGCCCTACCAGATACGACTGCCAGAATTAGCCTTGACATCATAGCGTATAGATGATACCGTTGCTACCAGCCCGATTGGCACGATGCTCATTCAAAGGAAACGAACTTGAGCCCCTACAAATTCATGATAAACGCGTATATCCAGATGAGCGCTTTTACCGCATAGGCGAGCACGCCGGGCCTATGCGGTAGAACGTGGCACTCTTCGATGATGAGTCTGCTCGCACATATGCGAGTGGCCTACTCCTTGTCCGCACTCATCACACAGCTTCCGCTACATTTCTCCTATGCATTTTTCTGTGGCGTGTGTCGCCGGGACACCTCTCATTGGTGGCTGTCCTGCGGTACCGTCAGTTGTGCTGCGCGTGTTCCCCGCCTGCTGGCTGCATCCCCTCCCATCAATGAGAACCTGTCTCACGGCTTCCAGCCTGTTCATCCATTGTCAGACAAAGACAGAGTTCTACTGTTGAAGAATGGGAGTAAAGATATGCCAACAACACACAACACAATAAACGAAACTGGGGATAACGCCGCGTCTCCTCGCGCGCGCCCATTGTGGCGCAACCGGGACTATATGCTGCTCTGGAGTGGGCAGCTTGTATCCTCGTTTGGTTCAGAGGCCTCGTTCCTGGCCTTTCCGCTGCTCATGCTCGCGCTGACGAATTCGCCTGCTCAGGCGGGGCTGCTAGGGGTGCTGCGCAGTCTGCCCTTCGCGCTCCTCTGCTTGCCGGCTGGCGCACTGGTGGACCGCTGGGACCGCAAGCGCGTCATGATCCTGTGCGATAGCGGGCGCGCCATCGCCCTGGGCAGCATTCCGCTCGCCTACGCGCTCGGACAGCTCTCGCTGGTCCAACTCTACCTGGTCGCGCTGATCGAGGGAACGCTGTTCACCTTCTTCACGCTGGCGGAGACGGCCTGCCTGCCGAACGTGGTAGCAAAGGAACAGTTGTCCACCGCTATCGCGCAGTCGCAGATCATCGATGCCTCGTCGCTGCTGGTTGGACCGGCGCTGAGCGGCATCCTGTATGGGATCGGCAGGGTGGTGCCTTTCCTGGCGGATACGGTCTCCTACCTGGCCTCGGTATGTTCGCTGTTCTTCATCAAGGGCGCCTTCCAGGCTGAACGAAACGTGGAGCCGCGAAAACTGCGCACCGAGATCGTGGAGGGCATAGTCTGGCTATGGCAGCAGCCACTGCTGCGCTTCCTGGCCCTGCTCACCTGTGGCCTGCTCACTCCCTGCTTTGGCTACACGCTGATCTTGATCGTGCTCGCGCAGGGTCAGCGCGCGTCGTCGTTCACTATCGGGCTGGTGCTGGCAGCCGGAGGGATCGGCAACATCATGGGTACAGTGATTGCCGACCCACTGCTCAGGCGCTTCGGCTTCAAGCGTGTCATCACGTGGACAAGCTGGATCTGGGCGCTGACATGGTTGCCGTTGGCATTCGCGCCTAACCTGCTGCTCTTGGCGCTCGCGAACGCCGCCGGGTTTATCGTTGTGCCGGTCTACATGGTAGCCCAGTTCAGCTATCGTCTCTCGCGCATACCCGATCATCTCCTGGGACGCGTCAATAGTGTGTTCCGTTTGATCGCCTACGGCTCCCGTCCCATAGGCATCGGCCTGACAGGTCTGCTGCTCCAGGGAGTCGGACCAGTCGCGACGGTCCTGGTGCTGTTCATCCCCCAGATACTGCTCGCGCTGGCAGTCACAGTCCACCCGCAGATGCGCACTTCATCAAGATGACCCTTGTGCAGCAAGAAATGTTAGCTGCTCTCTTGCTGCACAAGATCACCTGTCGCATCTGGAATAAGTGCAACCTTTTTCATACATTTATTCCAGAGGAAACGTTTGATTTCTTCAAGAATACATTTGCACATTCTTGTGGAATGTGCTATACTATAAAAGAACTAACGCGCCTTAAAGTAAAAGGCCTTAGAAATATGAAGTGGGAAGTGGGATAGAAGTGAAATATGTGGAAGGTCAGGGGCCCTGCCCCGTTCACGGGGCGGGCTTGTGAACTGTTCGGCGCGTTCGCCGAGGCTGTTGCAAGCTTCACCTGACCAGGCTCCGTGTTCTCACGGCACAGGACCTCGGGCGAGCGGACGCAGTCCTGTGC
>JALYTT010000729.1 GCA_030854145.1 Chloroflexota bacterium
TTCCAGGACGGCGAGGCAAGCCACGCGCTACGGGTCGACGCGTTTCGAAGTGTTATCCTGAACGTGCAATTTAGGCATCTATAAGATATAATATAAAAGTTAGTCTCCAGCATCCCTCAGAGCAGAGAGACACATACTGGTGCTTGGGCAAAACATGCACGGCGGAACCCAGAAAGCAGGTACGTCTAAATTATGAATACACAGCCAAAAAATACACTCTGGCTACAAAATAATAATACTCCTCAGCGGCAACAAAACCAGCTTCGCCCTGGTCGCCCCGGAGGGCAGGGCCAGAGTTCGGGACCTTCGCGCCTGAACGGCTGGTTGCTGGTAATTGTCGCGGTGATGCTCGTCATCTACCTCTTCAACTACTTTAACGCCAGCAATAATGCAAACACGTCGCAGCGTGACGAACTCACGTATACGGCTTTCTATACGCAGATTAATGCGAGCAACATCAAAGACGCCACCTTTGTCGGGCAAACAGACATTACAGGGGATTTCCGGCAAGCTGTGAACGGGTATCACCAGTTCCATCTCTATCAGCTTCCGCTCCCTCAATCGGACCCGAAGGTCGTGCCGCTGCTGATCTCGAAGGGCGCTACAGTTTACAACCAGCCGGCACCGGATAATAGTATCTGGTGGAATCTCCTGAGCATTTTTGTACCTTTGCTCTTCATTATAGGGCTCTTCTTCTTTATAAGCCGCCGTGCCACGCAGGGGCAACAGGGCATCTTCAGCTTCGGCAAGAGCCGGGCGAAGCTGATCCTCGAAGACCGCCCCAGCACGACCTTCGCGGATGTTGCCGGGGTGGACGAGTCGAAATATGAGCTGCAGGAGGTGGTGGAGTTTCTGAAGACGCCGCAGAAGTTCCAGCGGCTGGGCGGCAAGATCCCGCGTGGCGTCCTGCTCGTTGGCCCTCCGGGCACCGGTAAAACGCTGCTCGCGCGCGCCGTCGCTGGCGAGGCTGGCGTGCCGTTCTTCTCGATGAGCGGCTCCGAGTTTGTTGAGGTGCTGGTTGGTGTCGGCGCCAGTCGTGTGCGCGACCTCTTCGACCAGGCCAAGAAAGCCGCGCCGAGCATCATCTTCATCGACGAAATCGATGCGGTGGGCCGGCAGCGCGGCTCCAGCATCAACACCAACGACGAGCGCGAGCAGACACTCAACCAGTTGCTGGTGGAGATGGACGGCTTCGATACGGCCCAGGCCGTGGTCATCATCGCCGCCACGAACCGCCCCGATGGTCTTGACCAGGCCCTGCTGCGTCCTGGCCGCTTTGATCGCCGTGTGACAGTGGATCGCCCCGACTGGAACGGTCGCCTGGCCATCCTCAAGATCCACACCCGCGATCTGCCACTGTCCCCAGATGTCAACCTGGCAGCAGTCGCACGCTCTACCCCCGGCATGGTGGGCGCGGACCTGGCGAACCTGGCGAACGAAGCCGCGCTGCTGGCGGCCCGCCGCAACCTGGATGCTGTGGACCAGCGCTGCTTTGACGATGCCCTGGATAAAATCCTCCTGGGCGCCGAGCGGCCACTGGTGCTCAGTGACCAGGATCTGAACATCACGGCCTACCACGAAGGCGGCCATGCCCTGGTGGCTCTCCTATCGCCGTTTACCGATCCGATCACCAAAGTCACCATCGTGCCGCGCGGCCAGGCCCTCGGCGTCACTATGTCTACGCCGCTGGATGACCGCTACAACTACTCGAAAGATTACTTGCTGGCACAGATCACGATGGCGATGGGCGGGCGCGCGGCCGAAGAGGTAGCCATCGGCAGCATTACCACCGGCGCCGAGAACGATCTACAGCGCGTCACGGCGCTGGCACGTCAGATGGTGACACGCTGGGGCATGAGCGAGCGCGTGGGCACGATCTCGTTTAGCGAGCGCGCCAGCCCATTCTCCGGCGCGACCGAGGCGGGGCAGCAATACGACTATAGCGAGACGACCGCTGAAGTGATCGATGAAGAGGTGGAGCATATCGTGCGGTCGGCCTACGCGCGCGCCGTCGCACTCCTGCAGGTCAACCGGCCAACGCTGGATCGTGTCGCGCAGGAGCTGCGTCGCAACGAGACCATCGACGCAAACCAACTGAGTGCCATCTTGCAGGAAATGGGCATCACCCCGGCCCCTGATCAGCCTCCCCCGCAGGGCCAGCCGCTGGTCATCACGCCACCCGAACCCTCTGAACAACCAGTGCCGCCAGAAATACGCTGAACGCTAGGGGCGCGGTTGACAAGCCCATATGGCAAACGGATATCATGTG
>JALYTT010000730.1 GCA_030854145.1 Chloroflexota bacterium
TGGATATGGTGTTGAAATCAAATATGGCCTATAACGCCATCGCGCAACCCATCAGCCTGCAAGTCGTCGTCGCCGTGATCTCCTATCTTTGGGTGCGTAGCGCGCTGGTGGCTATTGCGCGAGCTGACCGCGCTGAAGAGATCGCCGAGCTGCAACGACGTGAAGCTGAGTTGCGGCAGCGCGAGATTGAGCGCAAGCGTGAGCTTGACGACGGCGTGGAGCACCTGTCGCAGGTCCTGGTGAGTGCTGCCAATGGCGAGCGCAGCGTTCGGGCCACTCTCAGCAATGATAGCATGCTCTGGCGTGTCGGCAACGCGCTCAACCTCCTCTTGACGCGCTGGCGCCGGGCCAGCCAGACTGAGTATGAGAACCAGCGCCTGCGCGCCGAAGTGTTTCGTCTCTCCGAGGAACTCCACAGGACAAAAAGAGTGATTCAACAGCCCAGCAGGCCCTTGCGCAGACCCATTGAGCCGCCGCCTCAGTGAGAGGCGTAGGGGCGTAGTTTACAAGCCAGGAGGGCATCTCACATACGGGGTGCCCTCCTTTCATATGCGGGGGTCCTACTCTACAGCCCGTTCATCCTATGTATGGGGCAAATTTTCTAAAGAACAGTATACTGTAATGTAGGGAAATTAAGACACTATCCCGTAGCTGCGAGAAATACATAGCACTACTGATATCGATGCTCGTGGCTCTCCTGATCTATGAGGGACGAAACAGATGAATATGTTGGTGGGGAAGACGCTTGGTGGATACCGTCTCTTACGGCTCCTTGAAAGTGGCGGCATGGGTGATATTTATCTTGCCCAGCATGAACGCATTGGACGTAACGTAGCCATCAAGGTGATTTGTGGCGATCTGCGTGCCGTACCCGCGACTCCTGAGGGGACCCAGGCGGCAAAACGTTTTGTGCGCGAGGCACGGGCCGTTTCAGAATTAGAGCACGAGCACATCTTGCCGCTCTACCATTTCGGCGAAGAGATCGTCGAGTCCGGCACACAGTCGATCACCTACCTGGTTATGCCGTACCTTTCGGAGGGGTCGCTCTGGAAATGGCTGCAACGACGCACCCAACAGTTCGGTTTTAGCTGGCCTATCGCCGCTGAGGAGGCCGGCTACTATCTGACGCAGGCAGCATCCGGTTTGCAGTGTGCTCACGACCATGGCATCATTCACCGTGATATCAAGCCGACGAACTTCCTGATCCGCGTCGAGCGTGGCCCGGTAAATATCATCACGCTGGGGGCCGTGCGCGCCGCCATGATTTCCAGACTCTTCCCCCACGGGAGGCCGCACCTGCTGCTGGCAGATTTTGGGCTGGCGACATTTTATCGCGATGGCCGCTCCCTGCACCGTTCGGTGGGGACGCCGCTCTATATGGCCCCCGAGCAATTCGATGATCCCGCGCAGGCCAATTCTGTGGTGGTGGGGCCTGCCGCCGACCAGTATGCCCTGGCCGTTATGATGTACCAGCTCGTCACAGGCCGCGCCGTCTTTGAAGGCACGGCCAGCCAGTTGCTCCAGCACCATCATCACACTGTCCCGACGCCGCCCAGTATGTATAACCCCACGTTCCCGCGCGAACTGGACCAGGTATTCTTGCGCGCGCTGGCCAAGAAGCCGGAGCAGCGTTATCCCAGCATTATGGCGTTTGCGCAGGCCTACGATGAGGTGCTGCAAACAAGGTTGCAGGAGCAGGAGCAGGCGGCGCAGAAAGAGGCGAAAGCGGTCCCCGTGACTGTCAGCCAGCGCGAGCGCGCGACCTTGCCTGTACCATCGACGAAGATGACGGCCCAGCCTCCCCGCACTCCGCAGCCCGTGATGTTAGCCATGCCTGTTCACGTCAATGTCGCCACACTGGAGGAGACGGGGAAGACGCCGCGTTCGCCTTTGCAAGGCGATGTGGCCAGTGAAGATACGTCGCCCGCGCCACGCGTGCAGATGCCCAAACCTGCGGAGGGCTGGAACTCGCTGCTTTCCTTTAAGCGCGAGCTGCACATCGAGATGATCCTGGGCCTGGTGGTCCTGTTGTTGCTGGTCATTGGTCTGATCCTCTTTGCACTGTTCTGGCATCATGGTGCAGTTTCGTCCATGACAGAGACTCGCTGGATCGCCTGCGCCACCATGGATCACATCCATAGCATATTCATTCTTAACAGCCATCTACCTTCTTAAAAAAAGATGATAGATGCGTGAGCGCTATGAGAGGTAGGGGCGCCGTTTACAAGCCCGCATAAACCTACGCGGGCTTGTAAACGGCGCCCCTACC
>JALYTT010000359.1 GCA_030854145.1 Chloroflexota bacterium
CCCAGCAAGCAGGCTACACTGACACCCACTGTTGGCAAGCGTCCCAGAGTTCGCCTACGCAAAGGGGTTTTATGCTCCACCGTTTAGCGGGGTCCTACCTGATGAGTAATCGCAGTAATTTTTCTACATAATATCTGAATAGGTAGACAACTGCTCCCACTACGGCGAGAATACCGAGCACCATGATTACCCTCAAAAAGTCGATTGCGCCCACAAATTCCTGTAAGGGGGTCAGCTTTTGTGGAGTTGGGTCCGGCATTGCCATAATCTCGTTGAGTGTAAGTGTGCGTCCTGCTGCTTTCGATGCTTGAGCAATATAATATGCGATTGACTTTTCAGCTTCAACATGAGTGAGTATGCCTTGCTGCTCCAGTTCTTGTACTGTCATGATGCTCTGCTTTATCTTAATGATACCAGGGATAGTATCGTTGGCCTGAGCAAAAGCCACGTGTGTCATGAGTATAAATATAGCAATGCTCATGCTGAATATCATCACCAGCCTTCGCACCATGGCGTCTCTCCTTTTGCTTGAGAATTGAGGAATCACTTACGAGACACTGCACATGGACCATGTAGACAATGATCTGATGTGTTGGAAGCAGCATAGCTGAGATGTAGTGGATAGGCTATGGGTCATTTGACCCATTTATTGCAGGAGGAAGTTATTTTTAACAAGCCCTTAGAGCGGCGTGGTGTACCATTCCGATGCCAGGCTCAGGCCCACCTGCGCAAGCATTGCGCGCTTAGGCTGATCCAGGTCGGCGCACACAACCACGATCTGTGCTGCCCCGCGCTGCTTGGCCTCGTGCATCACCTGCTCTAACAGGAGGCGACCGGTGATCTCCCAATCTTTATGGTTGGCAACGGTGAAGTCGTCCACGCGACAGGTCGGCCCCGACACATCGTACACAGGTGGTGCCGGGACAAAATCCGCGATGATGAAGCCATCAACCTCCCCATCTTGTTCGTGGACAAGCGCGATAACATTGTCTCTTGTCACTAACCGCTCTATCCAGGGAAGATGCTTTGCGCGTGAGTCTGCCGCCTTGTGCCAGAAAACGGGCTGGTAGCTCTCATACTCGACGCGTTTCTGCTCGGAGAGATCGACCATCGCAGGTACATCGGCTGTGCTGGCTTTTCTGATTGTATCGGTCATAGGATATTTCTCTTTACATCCATTGCTTACCTCGTGCTCTGCACGACTTTCAAGGAGGTTATCTCTGTCTCCCAGGCTGGCAGCGCACGCGCCGCCCGTTCCCCATCGAGGATCGCGTGCTCCACGCGGCGCGGGGCCAGGCAATCGCCGATGCAGTAGAGCTGCTTGACCTTGCCTTGAAGTTGCTGGTACAGGTCATCGTTGACTACCTGGGGCGTGACCAGCACGGCGAGGGCTACATCGGTGAGCTGGCGTGGCTGGCCGGTGTAGTTGTTGATGATCGTCGCGCCATGCGGTTCGAGGCTGGCGAGGAAGTAGTTGGCCGTCATACGCGCGCCCCTGGCGAGCATGCGCCGGTACCATAGCTCGATGTCGAGTGTGATACTGAGGTCGCCGCCGGCGAAGAATTGTGGGGTCACTACCTCGACGAGGCAGCCGCGCTCCGCCAGCAGTTCGGCGACGCTGGTGGCCTGGTGAAAGCCGATCTGGTCGTACACCAGCACATATTCCCCCGCCTGGGCGCTTTTCTCACCCTGGAGCACCTGCCAGACCGTCGCGACATGCGGCAGATCGGCGCCGGGCACGGGAGGTAGGCTGGGCCGCGAGCCGGTGGCGATAATCACGGCGTCGGGCCGCTCACGCTCGATGAACTCGGCGGTGACCTCGCTCCCCAGGCATACCTCGACTCCTGCCTCCTGGATATCGCGCTGCAAGTTGCGTGCCGCATCCCCAAATTCAACGCGGCCGGGTACGCGTACAATCAGGTTGATCTGCCCCCCCAGTTCGGGTTCTTTCTCATAGAGCCTGACGCGATAGCCACGTTGTGCCGCCACCTTCGCCGCCTGCATGCCCCCTGGTCCGCCGCCCACGACCAGCACGCTGGGGCGGCGAGTTGCTGATCGCCTGCTGGCAGCGGGGGGAATAGGTGGGAAGAGCAGCTCGTTGCCGGTGGCGGGTGTCTGGATACAGCCCAGGCTCAGGTTGAGGCCCATGCGCCCGATGCAGTACTGGTTGCAGGAGATGCATAGCCGTATGGACTCCGTGCGCCCCTCGCGCGCCTTGCGACTGAAGGCCGGGTCGCAGATCTGGCCACGCACAACGTCCACCATGTCGGCCAGCCCTTCGCGCAGGATACGCTCGGCCTGCACGGGGTCCTTGATGCGCCCCGTGCAGAAGACCGGCAGTTTGACCGTCTCGCGGATGCCGGCGGAGACGAACAACTGGTAGCCGGGTGGTGTATGCATGGAGCCTTCTACCATATAGAGGTTGTGGAATTCGCCGATGCTGGTGTTGATGAAGTCGAGCTGTCCGGTCGCTTCCAGGAGGCGAGCGATCTCGCGTACGTCGTCGAGCGTCAGTCCGGCGGGGATCAATTCGTCGCCGCAGAGGCGGATGCCAAGCGTGAAGTCGCGCCCAACCTCGGCGCGCACGGCGTCGATGACCTCCAGGGCGAAGCGCATGCGATTGGCTAGCGACCCACCGTAGCTATCGCTGCGCTGGTTATAGTACGGCGAGAAGAACTGGCGCATCAGCGAACTGTGGGAAGATTGCAGTTCCGCGCCATCGAAGCCGCCATCGCGTACATGGCGAGCCACCAGGGCATAGCCGCGCACAATCTCGGCGATCTCCTCCGGCTCAAGTTCCTTACACATCTCGCGGTGAATAGGATCGACCATAGGCGAGGGACCGACCACTGGACGGCGCGAGTACATACTGCTGGCCTGCATGCCGTTATGGTTGAGCTGCGCGAAGATGCGTGTCTCCTGGTCGTGGACCGCGCGCGTCATGCGCCGGTAGCCAGGCACAACGCGGGGATCGAAGCCGTGGATGAGCTTCTGATAGGCCCAGTCGCTGGCGTGAACCGATTGCTCCTCGGTGATGATCAGTCCACAGCCGCCCCTGGCACGTTCGGCATAGTAGGCCGTGAGCCGCGGCCCCGGCAGGTTCTCCTCCGCCAGGTTGGTCAGGTGGGCGGCGAAGACCACGCGATTGGGAATGACGGTCTGCCCGATACGAATAGGAGTGAAGAGATACTGGTACTGGCCTGCCATGCTGGTTCTCCCTGGTAGAAGCTGTGTTCTCTGGCCGATGCCCTTTCCTCGTAGGGATAGTATAGCGGTTTTTTTCTACGACGGCAAACCTGATATGCACAGGCGCTGTTCTAAAGAAGCTGTTCCAATAGCTGGTAGAGACTTTCTGAAAATTGCGCTTGAGAGGTGGTTAGACGCTCCTCTTGTTCTGCCTATGCTGCTCATATGCTTCAATCACTGCCTCTTGTTCAGGCGTTTCAATAGAGCCGGGTCGTTTCATGCGCACCTGCTCGCTAGCCTCTCTGGCAGAACTGCCTTGCGAGACAAGGTAACATGTCAGAATGGTTCCTGTGCGACCAAGGCCCGCACCGCAATGGACAGCGACAGGCAGGCCATGAGTAAGAAAGCTATCGATACTGGTGATGGCTCGCTCGACCTCATCGAGGGTTGGTGCCGTAAAATCTGCCAGAGGGAGATGCTCTCTGTGGATCTCGTACTTCCTGAGAAGATCCACAGGTAATGGCTCTTCAGCCAGGCTCAGCAGAGCCCGCACTCCCAGTTTTCGCAGCAAGGCAATAGCATCCTCAGAGCCTGGATAAGAGGCTCCTGCAAGCCGATTCTCAACTACCCAGCTAAAATTTGGCACGATAAACTGCTGTTTCTCCTCCTCAGTGAGAGGGTACTCCTGCAGGACGCGCACAGGAGAAACAAAAAGATCGTGGCGGAACACACGGTCTACACGCCTTCGTTCGTTGAGCTGCCGTACGATTTCGTCTGACATCGGTTTTCCCTCTTTTTGCTCATATATATCCTATTCATATGAGAATAGGAAACGATCTCCTTATAGATGAGTCCGCTTAATGCGTCAGGCACACAATCTCACGCTTGCATACCTACCTGTCGCCCTTCCAGGATAGCCTGCTCGATGTGGCGGGGAGCGACGCAATCTCCGGCGCGGAAGAGGCGTGGCAGGTGGCCTTTGAGCGCGTAGTACAGCCCCTGCTCTGGCCGCTCGTATGTGCCGAGCACCACCATGTCGGCGGGGAGCGCTCGCTCGCCGGCTATGAAGCGGTCGCTGACGATGACCTGTCCCGGCTCGATGCGTACAACGGAGGTGTGCGGCGTCATGGTGACGCCGTGGGCCAGGACGCGTTGCATCCAGGGCACGATATCATGGGTGGCCACAAGGTCGTGCCCGACGTACCAATCCTCGGTCACAATTTCGACGCTGCGACCTTCTGCCGCCAGGAGTTCGGCTACCGAGAGAAGGCCGTGCGATGCCGTCTCGTCGATGACCACCACGCGTGCTCCCTCGTCGCGCTCGCCGCGCAGGATGCGCCGTACATCGATGACGTGCGGCAGATCGTGACCAGGGATGGGCAGCAGGCCACTCCCGGTGTAGGCGCCCGTGGCAATGAGCACTGTGGCGGGCCGCTGCGCCAGCAGCATCTTCGGCGTCACCTCCACGCCCAGGTGTAGCTCTACTCCGAGCTTCTCCAGTTGCGCCTGCAAATAATCGCTAATCAGTTGTAGCTCGCCGCGTCCTGGGCCTTTGGCGGCCAGTGCCACCGTCCCGCCCAGGATCTGCTCGCGCTCGTACAGGGCTACGCGCCGTCCCCGCAGCGCCGCCGTGCGGGCCGCCTCCATTCCGGCCGGCCCGCCGCCGACGACCACCAGGGATGGGGCCGTCCCGGCTGGTGAAAGCCACTGGGGTATGGGAATGATCGGCTGTGTTGCCGGCACATCGGGGTTCACGTTGCACCCCAGTGGTACATTCATGACGCCTCGCACCTGGCAGCCCTGGTTGCAGGCGATACAGGGGCGTACCTCGCTGGCCTGCCCTTCCTGTGAGAGGCGGGGCAGATTTGGATCGGCGATCAGCGCGCGTATCATCTCTACTCCGTCCGCCTGTTCCTGCGCGAGGATCTGTTCGGCCTGGGTGGCGTTCATGACGCGCCCGGCGGCGAATACAGGTATGGTGAGTGCCGCCTTGATCGCGGCCGCCAGGTGCGCCGCGTACGCTGGCGGGATATGCATCGAGGCGTGGAAGGGGAACATATGCGTGCTGAAGATGCTGCCCATCGTGATAGTCATATAGTCAATACGCCCTGTCTCAGTGAGCAAACGGGCGATCTCCAGACCCTGCTCAGGCGTGATGCCGGCCCAGGGGGCCAGTTCATCGCCGCACAGGCGCACGCCCAGGATGCGCTCGCCTCCCAGCGACTGGCGGACGGCCTCGATGGTTTCCTGCACGAAGCGCAGCCTGTTTTCGAGCGAGCCACCATACTGGTCGCCGCGCTGATTTGTGAGCGGCGAAAGAAACTGACGCAGCAGCGAGCGATCCGCGATCTGTAGCTCCACGCCGTCCGCGTTGGCCTCCACGGCATAGGTTGCCACCGAGGCGAAGCCATCGCTGACGGCATGAATATCGCCGGCTTCCATGGCTTTGGGCACCTCGCGTGAGGCCACGTCGGGGACGGCGGAGGGCGCCCATAGCTCCTGCTGCCTGTGATCACTGCTTGATTGCTGGCCGTTATGGTTAAGCTGGATGACAGCAAGGGCCTCGTGTTCATGGATGCGCTCGACCACCATCATAATGGCCGCCGTGGTACCGGGCAGGTAGCCAAGCACGGCATACTCGTACGGGAGGTCCGAGGGGTGGACGATATGCTCCTCCAGCACGATTATCCCCGCGCCACCTGCGGCGCGCGCCGCGTAGTAGTCGCCATGCTGTTCACTTAATTGATTATGGCGGGCATAGTTTGTCGTATGGCTCCCAAAGACAATGCGGTTGCGAGCTTCACACGGCCCGATGGTTAATGGCTGGAAGAGTTTCTGTTGCATAAGGGTATTGTATTGCAATTTCGGCGTAATCTCAAGCGTCGTAGGGACAATGGCTTGCCTTGGATCGCATAGGGGCGATGTGGAGCAGGCCCCCTTTGTGTCTTCCCTTCACGCCACCTTGAATCTATAAATTTCTACATGTTTGTTTTACGCTGTAGTCAATCTATAAATTTCTACATGTTTGTTTTGCAGTAGACTATGCTGAATACGTGAATGAAGTCTCCTCCATATGGAGTGGCTTCTCTCGCTCTGATGTGGTGGGGCAGTGGATGTGGCATATTTTACGCAGAATGTGTAGGTATCCCTCATGTACCTGACCATGAATAGCGCATTGCTCATGTTTATGTGGGGTTTTCTCTACCTTCTCTTTGTTCTCTCCGATGCTACACTTCTGCCTCTCTCTCGTAGCTGCTACTCTCTATCTTCTGCTGCATTTTTAGCTGCCGTGGGGAAGAAGTAGGGCCGTTTTTAGAAAGGACTGTAGCACTATATGAACTCTGAAACTCGTGATGACAATGCGCGTGAAGCCGCAACACAGAAGCTATTCGAGTCGTTTACCACTATGCGATCGCGCCGGGGCGTGCTCAAAGGAGCGGTTGCGGGTGCTGGTGGGCTGGCCCTGGGTGCTAGCGTTATACCGGCGTATGCCTCTACACTCAGCAAAACCAGGCCGATGGGGGGCGACTTCCCGAATGATGTCGTTGCCATCCTGACTGTCGCGCGTACGGCCGAGCAGTTAGCTGTTACCTTCTATAGCAATGGGATCGCCAATGCCAGCGCCCTGGGCATCCAGGGAGACAACCTGGCTTATCTCAAGGCCGCGCTTATCGAGGAGCAGATCCACCAGCAATTCTTCACAGCTCATGGTGGACAATCGCTGGCCGACACCTTTAGCTTCCCGCAGGGCGCCAAGACCTTTGAAGATCTCGGCACGTTTATCGCGACCCAGCAGCAGCTTGAAGGAGTGTTCGACTCCGCGTTCCTGTCTGCTATCAGGGAGTTTGCGGACATGGGGCACTCGGACCTCGCGCAGATTGCCGGGCAGATTGCCTGTATCGAGTCGGAGCATCGCGCATTAGGGCGAGCCATCGGGGGTCTTGTGCCCGCCGATAACTGGGCATACGCGCCTGTGCTGATCGCGCAAGTAGCGGACGCGCCCGCTCTGGTGCAGCAGGCGGGCTATCTCAGTCCGGTCACTGGCAATACCTATCACTATGTTGAAGTGAGTACCGATGGTGGCGGTGTTGAGCAGCGCGTTCCCTTTGCGGCCAGCAGTACCGCAGTAGGGCGCGGCTAGCCCGGTGGGGTGCTGAGTGAAACCGGTACCCCGCTCTCGCGTAGGGATGTAAAGCTTGACAATGTAATAGAGGCGCCGGAAAGTAGGGGCGCCGTTTACAAGCCCGCGTAGGCTTACATG
>JALYTT010000731.1 GCA_030854145.1 Chloroflexota bacterium
GAGATGTACACCGGCCAGGCGATCGTCAAGGCGTTCGGTCACGAGGCGGACTCGATCGAGCACTTCGACCAAATTAACGAGCGTCTATACCATTCCGCCTGGAAAGCGCAATTCGTCTCCGGCGTCATCATGCCCTTGATGATGTCGATCGGCAACCTGGGCTATGTCTTTGTGAGCGTTATCGGCGGCATCATGGTGACGCGTGGGGCGATCAATATCGGCGATGTGCAGGCGTTCCTCCAATATGCGCGCCAGTTCACGCAGCCAATCACCCAGCTTGCCAATATTACGAACATTATCCAGTCGACCATCGCCTCGGCTGAGCGCGTCTTCGAACTATTGGACGAGCCGGAGGAGATCGCGGAAGAGACCAATGCCAGGGTAATTGAGCATCCCGAGGGCGCGGTCCGGTTCGAGCATGTGAAGTTCGGCTATAAACAGGACGTGCCACTGATCGATGACATGAATATCGATGTCAGGCCCGGACATACCACCGCGATCGTCGGACCGACCGGAGCGGGCAAGACGACTCTGGTCAACCTGCTGATGCGTTTCTACGATGTGAATGGCGGGGCGATCCTGGTTGATAATGTGGATATTAGAGATCTCAGGCGCGGCAACTTACGCCGAATGTTCGGCATGGTGTTGCAGGATACCTGGCTCTTCAATGGCACGATCCGCGACAATATCGCCTATGGTCGCGAGGGTGCTACAGAGGAAGAGATTGTGCAGGCGGCGAAAACAGCGCAGGCCGATCACTTTATCCGCACGCTGCCCGATAGCTATAATACGGTCCTGAACCAGGAGGCGAGCAACCTCTCGCAAGGCCAGAAGCAGCTCCTGACCATCGCGCGCGCGGTCCTAGCTGATCCTGAGATCCTTATTCTCGACGAGGCGACGAGCAGTGTCGATACAAGAACAGAGCTGCTCATTCAGAAGGCAATGAATGAGCTGATGAAGGGGCGCACAAGCTTTGTCATCGCGCACCGTCTCTCGACTATTCGCGACGCCGATCTGATCCTGGTCATGAATCACGGCAGCATCATCGAGCAGGGCACGCACGAAGAGTTGCTGGCGAAGAATGGCTTCTACGCCGATCTGTATAACAGCCAGTTCACGGGCCGCCCTGTTCTGGAGGAGGTCGTGTAATCGTCTAGTAGGGAGGGGGCTGGCCTCATCTACTCCAACTAAATCGAAAAAGGGGGTTGCCAAAGACAAGAAAAGAGAGGACAATCTTTTTCACACTCGTTTTTCGTCCAAGAAAAAGGAGGCCTCTCCATGAAGTATGATACCCCAGGACAGCGGGAATTACCACCGATAGAGCATCCCAGAGTGGCGATAGAAACGATGATCAAGCAAGCGATTGAGTCGCCAGCAGAAACAACGGTCCTCAAAAAACGAGGGCACCCCGTCTGGCTCTGGGGGCAGTTGTTAGCCTCAGGAAGCCTGTGGTGTGTGCTACACGGCTGGGTCTCACAGTTGGATCTGTGGCGACGCATCAGCACCTTTGGAGTGGGAAACCTGCCCCCGGTGCCAGTGAGCGATCAAGCCGTCTACAAGCGCCTGGAGCAAGAAGGGATCCAGGTGATGCTGGCCTTCTGTGCCCAGATCAGTGACTGGCTCTGGGGCTGGCTGGCTCCCTATGAAGATCGCACGCTGGCTCCCTTTGCCAAGGAGATCTATGCGCTCGACGAGAGCATCATGGATGCCATCAAGCGCTGGCTCAAGGAGCTGCGGCAGGTGCCGGTGGGAGATGTCTCGTTGCTGGCCGGACGGCTGGCAGGCCAATTTGACATTCGTCGTCAGCAGTGGAGGAGGCTGGACTGGCTGCCAGAGGCGGCGGCCAATTGTCAGGCGTATGTCAGAGAGCTGCTGGGCAGCATAGCGGCAGGCAGCTGGTTGCTCTTTGACCTGGGGTACTACACCTTTGAGTGGTTTGATACCCTGACGGCGCGGGGCATCTGGTGGGTGGCGCGGGTGAGAAGCAAGGGGTCCTATAGCATCGAGCATGTGCTATTGCAGCGCGATGGCTCCTTTGAGGCGCTGATCTTTTTAGGAGCCGACCGCGCCGACCGCACGGCGTACCTGATGCGACTGGTGCAGGTGCGCTATGGGGGCGTGTGGTACAGCTATATCAGCAATATCACCGATCCGTTGCAATTGAGTGGAGCGCACATCGTGCAGTTGTATGCGCGCCGGTGGGATATCGAGCTGGGCTTCCGTCTGTTGAAAGACCATTTGGGATTCAGCAGGCTCACCA
>JALYTT010000029.1:0-3506 GCA_030854145.1 Chloroflexota bacterium
CTTCGCGGGGGTCAGCAGCCAGCCCAATCCCCCGGCACAGGCTGTGACTATCACGACCAGCGGCGCCTGTGCCCATACGCTCGATTGGACCACCAGCGCCACGACCAGCAGTGGAGGTTCGTGGCTGGCAACAGCGCCGGCGACAGGCACGCTCAATCCGGCATCTTCCGCGAGCACCGGCGTTCATGTCGCGCTTGCTGGCCTGTCCGCCGGCAGCTATAGCGGCAAGATCACCATCGCCGCGACCGATAGCGTCACCGGGCAGCCAGCGATCGCGCAACCGGTCTCCGTAACGCTCAATGTGCAGCCCCCCTGCACGCTGCAAACGCCCTCGACAACCGTCGAGACCTTCAACGCGGAGGTAGGATCCAGTCCCACTAGCCAGAGCTTTACGGTAGGCGTGACCGGGGCGTGCAGCGGCGCTGTAACTATTGCGCCGGCCGCCAGCGCCGGGTCGGGGGCCGGTTGGCTGACAATCACCCCCGCCAGTGCCACTCTTACCTCTGGCGAGGTGGTCACCTTCACCGTCAAAGTCGTGGCCAGCACGCTCGTCGGCGGCACATATAAAGGCTCGCTCTCGCTGGCTGCCGTGAACGGCGGGATGGCCATCACCGGCAGCCCGCAGGCGGTAAGTGTGCTGCTCAATGTGCAGGCGCTGCCCGCGTTGAGTGCTGGCCCAGGCTCGCTTCCCTTCAACGTGACGACGGGAGTCACATCGCAGGCCGTGACGATCTCAAATACCGGGGGTGCGCCCCTGAACTGGAGCGCGACCCTGGATACTGGTGCGCCAGCCTTCGTCTCGCTCTCCAGCGGCTCAGGCATGAAGCTGACAGGAGGAACTTCGACCTCACTCAACGTGACTGTTGATGCAACGGGCCTGGCTGGCGGCTCAACATTCAGCGCCAGCGCCACTGTCAGGGCCACCGACGCGGATACAGGTAACCCGGTGACAGGCAGTCCGGCCACGATCGTGATTACCATCAAGGTCGCGCAGCCTGCTATGCAGCTTAGCACGCTGGGCCTCTCCTTCACCACCACAACTGGACAGAACCCCGCGTCGCAATCCATCACGCTCACCAATACCGGTGGCAATACCTTAGCATGGAGCAGTGGGACACCATCCCAGTCGTGGCTTAGCGTGGATGTCGGCAGCGGAAACGACCCTGCCTCCTCCTCCTCTACGCTCACATTCTCCGTGAACACGACCGGTATGCTCGCCGGTACGTATACCGCAACCGTGACCATCACGCCCTCAGTGGGGTCAGCCACGGTCGTGACGGTCACGCTGACAATCAACCCGTAGGGGAATGGGACACGCGTATTACAGGGCGAGGCGGTATCCGACGCCCCACACGGTTACGATCTTCTCACCAAGGGGGCCGAGCTTCTTACGCAGCCGCGTCATATGCGTATCCACGGTGCGATCATACCCATCGTAGTCGTACCCCCAGAGGTGCTGGAGCAGAAATTCGCGGCTGAAGGCGCGTCCAGGGTGGGAGGCCAGCAGGAAGATCAGTTCGTATTCCTTGGGAGTCAGGTCGATCTGGGCGCCATTGAGGGTGACAACCCGGTCGGCCACGTTGATGCGCAGGGGGCCGTACACGATTGGCGCTGGCTCTGAGGGGATAGCTGATGCGTTCGAACTGGCAGAAGCATTGGCGCGGGGCTGTTCGCGCGTATCACCTGAGGCGCTGGCCGGTCCACGGCTATCGAGTTCCACGCGGCGCAGCATCGCCCGCACGCGCGCCAGCAATTCGCGCATGCTGAACGGTTTGCTGATATAATCGTCGGCCCCCACCTCCAGTCCCAGCACGCGGTCAATCTCCTCGGAGCGAGCCGTGAGCATGATGATGGGTACCAGGTAGTTCTGGCGCAGTTCGCGACAGACCGCCAGGCCATCCATGCCCGGCAGCATCCAATCGAGGATGATGAGCTGCGGCCTCTGCTTCTCGACCGCGACCAGCGCGGCGGGACCATCGAAGGCCTGCGCGACCGTGTGACCGTCGGCCTCAAGCTTGTCGCGGATCAGGTTGCAGATATCGACTTCATCCTCGACAACCAGTATCTGTGCCATGGCGGCCCTCTCCCTTTTACATGCTACATCATGCTAGCGAACACTCCTATTGTATCATGCATTTTCTACATAGCCTGGGGGTCTGCGTTGTCTCGCTTGCGCATCCATGCATAAGTTGCGTATAATTTTCGTAATCAATGGATTGCATAGTCTGGAACATCGAAACAAAGGAGTTTCGCAAGGAGTGTGTACGATGGCGACAGAACCGCGCATTATCAAGTTCTTTGAAACAACGCTTCGTGATGGCGAGCAGACGCCGGGGGTCAACTATTTTCCTGAGGAGAAGCTACAGATCGCGACGGCCCTGGCCGATATGGGCTTTGATACCCTGGATTGTGGCTTCGCCATCTCCTCTCCAGCCGAATTTGAGTGTATCCGTCTGATTGCCGAGAAGGTGCGCAATGCCGAGATTTGCTCCATCGCGCGCACCCATCCGGCCGATATTGATCGGGCGTGGGAGGCGGTCAAGGACGCGGAGGTCCCGGTGATCCACCCATTCATCAGCACCTCGCCGCTGCACCGCCAGGTCAAGCTGGGCAAGTCGCGTGAAGAAGTCCTCGAAATGGCGCGCACGGCCGTGGCACATGCGCGTACCTACACCGAGAACGTTGATTTCGCCCTTGAAGACTCGACCCGCACAGAGCATGACTTCATCCTGGAGGTCTGTGAGGCCATAGTGAAAGAGGGAGTGCGCTTCATCGCCATCTGCGATACCGTGGGCTTTGCTCTGCCCTGGGAGTTTGGCCAACTGGTGGCCGAAGTGAAGCGCGAATTCCCCCAGGCGCGTATCTCGGCCCACTGCCACGACGATCTCGGTCTGGGTGTGTCCAACGCTATTGAAGGCCTGCGCAACGGCGCCGAGCGCGTGGATACCTGCATCAACGGCCTGGGCGAGCGCGCCGGCAATGCCGCCAGCGAAGATGTGATCATGGCCATTCGCACGCGCTCCGCCGACCTCGGCCTGGATGTCAAGGTTGATACCACAAAGATCATCCCCACCAGCCGCCTCGTCGCTAAACTCTCCGGCATGCAGCCGCAGTGGACGAAATCGGTTGTGGGCCACAACGCCTTCGCCCACGGCGGTGGTATCCACCAGGATGGGGTGCTCAAAGATGCCCGCACATACGAGATCATGACCCCCGAATCTATCGGCCTGACCGCCGCCGACCGCCGCATGTATATGGGTAAGCTCTCAGGGCGCGCCGCCCTCGCCGCCCAGATGCGCGACCTCGGCTACGATCTGGAGAAAGAGCAGTTGAACAAGGCCTTCGATATGGCCAAACTGCTGCTCGGCAAGAAGAAAACCCTGGAAGAGATGGATCTGCGCTATATCGCGGAAACGGCGCTGAGTAAGACGGCTGTATAGAGATGCCAAAGGGGTAGGAACGCGATGAGGGTAGGGGCGCGGTTTACAAGCCCGCCAGTTCGCGGG